>JANNNG010000009.1:0-5930 GCA_031398425.1 Hyphomicrobiales bacterium
ACGACAGGTTGATAGTCAGGTCCACTGTTTGGAAATAGTGGGGGCTGCATATCCGGTGACTTCATCAAGGCCGCTTCGGGCAAGGACTTGGCCATGGTTTGGGTCCAGGCGGCGGCACTTGCGAGAACGGCACCGGCACCAAGTATGCTTCGACGATTGATCATGATTGCTTCTCCAAAAAGTGAATGTGTTTCAATGGCCGCCTCCGCCACCTTCGGCGAGAGACACGCCGCCGCCTTCGCTGGCGCTACCTCCGCCGTATCCACCATGAATGGCAGAGCGCAGGTCAATTTCCGCAAGCCAGAAATTTTGTTTGGCATTGACGGACATGAGCATGGCATTGGTCGCAGCACGTGTGTCAGCCAGCAGTTCAAATGTGCTTGAGATCATGCCGTTGTATTCAAGCAGCACCTCTTGCTTGATGACTTCCCGCAACGGAACAACCTTGTCGCGGTAGTGCCGCGCAAGTTCATAGGTTGATTTGTACTTGTCATAAGCACCGCGCGCTTCCGAGCGAATGTTGACAGCTTTCTCGGCCAGCCTGTTGGCGGCCTGCATATACATGAATTCGGCTTTGCGCAGCCGCGCATCACCTGAATCAAAAATCGGAATGGCAAATTCAAGCTCAATCCGCTTTTCCCATTCGGCGGGATCGCCGTCTCTGGGCTTTTCGCGTTCGACGCCTGCCATCACTTCCAAATCAGTGAGGTAACGCGTCGCGTTGGTCAGCTTGTGGCTGCGGGCAACCGCTTCCAGTTCATATTTGGCGATGAGGAGATCAACCCGCTTTTGTAGCGCTTCGCGCTCTACCGCCGTCTTGACCAAAGTTTTTGCAGGAAGCTTTGGCAGCACCGAGGGAAGCTTGTAGTTGATGTCATTTCCCCAAACACCCATTAATCGGTTGAGTTCCTCACGCGACCCGCGTTCAGCGATGCGGGCCTCTGCAAGCTGTCCTGTAATCTCGGCGTAACTTGCATGTTCGCGCGCCTGAGCTGCCTTGTTGAAGGCACCCGTACGACCCAGTTCCTTGGCAAGGTCTGAACTTGCATCGGCGGCGGTTTGCGCCTGCACGAGGTAGTTAAACGTTTCCTTGGCAGCGACGGTCTTGATCCATGCCTTCTCAGTTTCAAACGCAAGTCGCAACAAGGATTCGGCGGCGCGGTGTTGAGCGGCACGGAATTGTGCTTCCGCAATGTTCACGCGCTTCTCACGGGTGATCAGTGCCAGAATATTGCCAACGATGGCAGACTCAATCAATCTGGCACCGGGGTTTGTGGCATAGCCAATGGAAACCACAGGGTTCACCAGTTTGGTTTGCTGCCACATTTCAGCAGATGAAATGCCTATGTCTGCAAGATCAGCTTGCAAACCTTTGTTGTTTAGAATGGCGGCGCGCACGGCCATGTCTTTGGACACAACTTTGCTGGTCAGAATGGCACGCGTCTGTGCGGCTGTCTGCTGCGCCTCTTCTTGTGATTGAACCCAAACAGGTTGCTTGCCAATCGCCGCAACGCTATGCGCAGAAGCCCCTTGCAAACCATATTTGGAATCTTCCAAGAGCTTCCAGTCGGGATTGGACGCACAGCCTGCGAGCAACGCAGACGTAAGTGCCAAAACGGCAGACTTATTGAGCAGGGCAATCATCGCTTGCTCCTTCCAGCTTTTTACAATCATCTTTTTTCATTGCTGCATCTGGTGCTGCTTCGGGCACCGCCTCGGGTGCCACAGGTTCATCCTCAGTTACCCAAGCCTCAGGTGCTGCTGGTTCACGGTGTGTGTAACCCGTGAGTGTGGTGTGATGATGCGTCTTTGGCACTTTGGCGCCAGCAGATACGGGCGACTTGTAAGCCGTGACCTCAGGCAGAGGACTTGGCGTAGTGCACCCAGCAAGCAGCAAGGGCACAACAACGGTAAACAGCGTTGCTCTCATGATTATTCCGATTGTGTGAAGACTGTTAAAGTCGAGTCAGGACGTGCCTAACTCAAGGCGGATTCCGGGCGTGGAATCAGGCGCGAGGCGGGCGCATAAGCCCAAATGTAATGCGGGAGGTCAGTTGTTCCGCATCGATTTCAAAGTGGTCAGCAGTTTGCAGTTGAACAGCAAGTACATCTATTGCTTCAAAAGCTGCAAGGTTTGAGCAGTTTATGTCACAGCAATCCATCTGAATGTCAGATGTTTGTGTTTCTGATTTTTCCGCACATGGGCCAGATGAATGCTCTTGGCCGTCAGCTGTCGTGGCGAGAATGATCTCGTCTTTGACGTGATGGCCAGCCATGGCTTGCTGTGAAAGCAGGGGCAAGAAGGCAAGCGAAAGAGTGACAAAAACTGCCACAACGAATCTAGCCCACTTAATTTGCCTCAGACGCATCGCGACTTCGTGGCAGAGAATTGTGTCGAGGTCAAGACTCTGTCAATCACATTGCGGCTATGGTTTCGTTGCATATTTGGCAAAAATATTGCGAGTACCATCTGCTGCAAAGGCCACAACATCATAGGCGTCGCGGCTTTCGCCCATTTCCATACCGGGCGATCCCGTAGGCATGCCCGCAACAGCTATGCCTCTAATTGCTGGTTTTTCGCTGATTAGTTTTTTAATCTCAGCCAGCGGGACATGGCCTTCAATCACATAGTCTCCCATCAAAGCTGTATGACATCCTGCCAAATCTTCCGGCACACCTGCGGCGGCGCGACGCGCAGCGAGGTCGGCGTCATCCTGCATATTTACCTCAAATCCAGCTGCCGTTAGCATCTCCGCCCATTTCTCACAGCAGCCACAACCAGGATTGCGATAGGCCGTGATCACCCCTCGGGCAGATGCTGGACGAGCTAGGCCGAATGGAATGAGTGAAACAAGTGCTAGTTTCAAAAATGAGCGTTTCAGCATACGGCGTTTCCTCGGAACGATATTTCGGCAATTCGTTCAAAATGAACCAACTGACCTTGGAATCAAAGTCATATTGCTGTTACCGATTGAAGCTGCCACTCTCGTGGCGATGGCAAACTTCAATGCGGGTGCATACCCTTGGCGATCATCCAGTGGTGTTCCTGATGGTGCATCCCCACAGTCATGACTCCAATGAAACCGAGACCGTCGAGTATTGCGATCTTGTCGGAGGATGGAGACCTGACAACCAACGAGGCCCCGTTTGGACTATCTTCCACTGAAAAGGTCCATCCATCTTTTCCATTCATTGTCGCTGCATGGCCTGCCAGCATACGCTGAATGGACATGATGACAGGCCCTTCGCCTGACACAACGAATTTTCGTCCATCTGCCAATTGTTCGATCTTGATCGACGCTTGGAGTGTGACGGCATTCATATCAATGAGGTGTTGTCGCAACGCCTCAATGTTCACTTTGGACCAATCAGTCGTCGGGTCGGCTTCAAACTTTGCAACAATTTCCTGTATTGCTGCAAAAGCAGATTGCCCGGTTTCCGATGGCAGGGCTTCTGCCTGCATGTTGCCATGTTGCATGCCCAGTTTGTGTTGATGAGCATTGGCTGGCGCATCTTCAGCCAAAGCGGGGCTGATGAGCGCGCAAATCAGAACAAGTGCCGAAAGTTTCAAGTGTGTCATGTGCATTCTCCTCTGGGTAATTTGCAGCTTGCCAAAAGCAATCGCATCCTGACATGATAGCTATCATGTCGGACAATTTTTTCGATCTCCCATCAACAGGGCGTGTACTTCGCAAAGGTCGCTACCTGTTCCACCAAGGCGATGTTGTGCAACACATGTTTCAAATCGTCGAAGGCGAAGTACAACTTATCAGGCGGCACAGACAAGGATCCATACTCATCTTGCAACGCGGTGTGCAGGGCAACACTCTCGCCGAGGCATCGCTCTTCACGGACACCTATCATTGTGATGCAGTGGCCGCCGAGGTTTCCAAATTGAGATACTTCTCGCGGAAAGATGTCCTCACGCAATTCGAAGATAACCCCGCCTTCGCCAGAAATTGGGCGAACCATCTTTCCAGCGAGATGCGTGCAGCGCGCTTCAAAACCGAAATCCTATCCCAACGCACGGTGGCGCAACGTCTGGACATGTGGTTACTGCAAAACGGCACCCTTCCCGACAGGGGGAGTTGGAAACAATTGGCGGCAGAAATAGGGACAAGCCCCGAGGCGCTTTATCGCGAAATTGCAAAGCGCCACTGAAATGAAACTACCGAAGCACTTCCCACAGTGATAGCGTAAGGAGCAGAATACCCGAAACCAATTCAACTGATCGGACGCCCCAGTAAATTTGCTGACCACGCATCTGCATTAAGAGAATCACTTTTTCGCGGGCAAAGGCTGCGATCAATGCAACACCGACTAGCACAGCACTCACACCGAGAAACATCGACATAGAAAATGCCAGTCCCGCTTCTGGCACACCCTGCGATATGGCAAAAACCATGACAAACAGGGTGAGCGGACAGGGCACCAGTCCTGCAACAAACCCAACAGCAATGCCTTCACCATGCAAGTGCGGGCTTTGACGCAAAGCCCCATGGATCAGCCAAAGCCCGATGGCCGCCAAAGAAAATCGGCTGACGTATTCAAGTGCAGGTGCACGACCGGCCCCAACTAATGTGCGTGTGATCAGTGTGTTTGTGATCGTAGCCAGTAAAATTGCTGATGAGATGTGGTTCGCGGACAGAGCCATGGAAACTAGCGTTGCCCGCAATGGCTTTAACCCCGATCCAACGACATAGCTTGCCAGCACAGCTTTGCTGTGGCCCGGCGTCAAGGCATGGGCCATGCCGAATAAAATTCCGAACGGCAACATGGCCAGCAACACGTGCCAATTTTCTGACGCTGCATAAGTGTTGATATCTGTTGTCAACAGTGACTTGATGGTGCGCTGAACGTCAAATAGAAATTCAAACATCGTGGCGCATCAACTGTGGCGATGACGATGGTGAATATCAGGATAGTGAGCGTGGGCGTGTTTCACTGGCGCATGACGGTGCGCATGCGAGTGCGGCTCTTCATTCGAGTCATCAGGCCCATGTTTGTGTTGGTGATGTTCATCGTGCGTGTGACGGTGGCTGTGATCCAGCAGTTCGTGTTGGTGATCGTGGGCGTGGCGTTCAGACAAATGCAGCCAAGCTCCAAAGGCCATGAGCAGCCCTGCGATCAGCAATGTGGGCGTAAGCGTTTCACCCAGTATGACTGATGCGGCAAAGGCCCCAATGAAAGGTGCTGTGCCATAATAGGCCCCGGTTCTCGCCGTTCCCAAAAGCCGCAGCGCCATGATGAAAAGAACGAGACCAAGTCCGTAACTCACAAAACCAAGCAGCATCGCGCTCGCAAGTGGCAAGATGTCCGGTATTCTTGCGCCCATGGTATAGGCCAGTACGGCGTTGACCGACCCAGCGACAAGCCCCTTAATAGATGCCAATACAAAGGGATCAACCGCTGAAATCTTGCGTGTCAGATTGTTGTCGATGCCCCAGGACAAACAGGCAAGTGCAATGAGGCCCACACCCAGGCTGGCTTCTCCCATCCGGCCTTGCCACGACAACAGCACAGCGCCTGCTACGATAGCCACCGCTCCCAGAAAAAGGCGTTTGTCCACATGTTCCTTGAACACCAGCCATGCCAGAAGCAAAGTGAACACCGCCTCGAGATTGAGCAACAGGGATGCGCTTGCGCCATCGGTTGTCGTGAGGCCCAGTAGCAGCAATATAGGTCCAGCGATCCCGCCAAAGATTATGGTTCCAAGGAGCCACGGAACATCGGCACGGGTTAAATGCGCTTCCGAAGTTCCATCCTTGCGGCGGAACAACGTAATCAGCCCCAGCCCAATCCCAGAACCCAAATAGAGCAAACTTGCCAGCGCCCACGGACTCATGTCGCCCAGCAGAAATTTAGCCAAAGGTGTTGACAGGCCGAATGCTGCAGCTGCAAGCAGCGCTATTAACGGGGCGTTTTTATTC
>JANNNG010000183.1:0-2777 GCA_031398425.1 Hyphomicrobiales bacterium
TGATGGTGGCATGACCGAGGAAGAACGAGGCCATTCCAAGACACTCGTCTATCAATATCTGCCATCTCGCTATGGCATGAACCCGGATGATTTGCGCCGTGCCGATGCGATTGAAATTGTTGTGGGGCAGGGTGCCAAGCCCGGCGGTGGGGGCATGTTGTTGGGACAGAAAATTTCCGATCGTGTCGCCGCTATGCGCAACTTGCCCAAGGGCATTGATCAACGTTCAGCTTGTCGCCATCCCGATTGGACGGGACCGGATGACCTTGAAATCAAAATTCTGGAACTGCGCGAGATCACTGATTGGGAAAAACCGATTTATGTCAAAGTCGGAGGAGCGCGTCCGTACTATGATACGGCACTCGCCGTGAAAGCAGGCGCTGACGTTGTCGTACTGGACGGCATGCAGGGTGGCACAGCAGCCACGCAGGATGTGTTTATCGAACATGTGGGTATGCCTATTCTGGCTTGCATTCCACTCGCGGTGAAAGCCCTGCAAGACCTTGGCATGCACCGCAAAGTGCAGCTGATAGTGTCAGGCGGTGTTCGCTCTGGTGCTGATGTTGCAAAAGCCATGGCGCTGGGGGCTGACGCGGTTTCGATTGGTACTGCAGCACTCATCGCACTCGGTGACAATGACCCCAAATGGGAAGCGGAATATCAGCAGCTTGGTACCACAGCTGATGCTTACGATGATTGGCACGAAGGCAAAGACCCGGCAGGTATCACCACGCAAGACCCGGAATTGTCCAAACGCTTTGACCCCGTCCTCGGTGGCCGTCGTTTGAAAAACTATCTCAAGGTCATGACGCTCGAAGCGCAAACCATCGCGCGGGCCTGTGGCAAAAACCATCTTCACAATCTGGAACCGGAAGACTTATGCTCATTGACAATTGAAGCAGCGGCAATGGCTGGTGTTCCACTCGCGGGAACGAGTTGGATACCGGGCCGCAATGGCGGTTTCTAAAAAATAAAAAAAGACTTTAGGGAGACTACAGAATGGCGAGAGACCTTGCAAAATGGGCAAAGCAAAAAGGCGTTAAATATTTCATGGTTTCCTACACTGACTTGTTCGGTGGTCAGCGTGCGAAGCTGGTGCCGACACAGGCGATCAATGAAATGGCAGTTGATGGGGCAGGTTTTGCGGGTTTTGCAACATGGCTTGATCTCACACCGGCACATCCTGATTTAATGGCGGTGCCTGATCCTGACTCAGCCATCCAATTGCCGTGGAAAAAAGATGTGGCATGGGTTGCGGCCCGCGCCACCATGGAAGGAAAGCTCGTCGACCAGGCGCCGCGCAATGTGCTGGAGCGTTTGGTTGCCGAAGCTGCCAAGGATGGTTTTCTCGTCAAGACGGGCGTTGAACCCGAGTTCTTTATTCTCTCTGCCGATGGCAGCCAGATTTCTGACCCGTATGATACGGCAGAAAAGCCGTGCTACGACCAACAAGCTGTCATGCGGCGTTATGATGTCATCGCCGAGATATGCGACTACATGTTGGAACTGGGTTGGGAAGCCTACCAGAATGACCATGAAGACGCCGTCGGCCAGTTTGAAATGAACTGGAAATATGACGATGCGTTGCAGACTGCCGACAAACATTCGTTCTTCAAGTTCATGACGAAATCGATTGCCGAGAAACATGGCTTTCGCGCAAGCTTTATGCCGAAACCGTTTAAAGGTCTCACGGGTTCCGGCTGTCACGCCCATATTTCCGTGTGGTCGAAGGACGGAAAGACCAATGCTTTCGCTGACAAAAACAAAGAGTTGGGCTTGTCTGATCGTGGACGGAGTTTCTTGGGCGGAATCATGAAACACGCCTCTGCGTTGGCCGCCATTTGCAATCCGACAGTCAACAGCTACAAGCGTATCAATGCGCCACGCACATCGTCGGGCGCAACCTGGGCGCCTAATTCCGTAACGTGGACGGGCAACAACCGCACCCACATGGTGCGCGTGCCGGGACCGGGGCGCTTTGAGTTGCGTCTGCCAGATGGAGCAGCAAACCCATACTTGTTGCAGGCAGTGATTATCGCAGCCGGATTGGATGGCGTGCGGACAAAAGCTGACCCCGGCAAGCGTCACGACATTGATATGTACCAAATGGGCCACACGGTGAAGGATGCGCCAAAGTTGCCCTTGAACTTGCTGGATGCGTTGCGCGAGTATGACAAGGACAAGACGCTCAAAGCGATGATGGGCGAAGAATTTTCGACGGCTTATTTAAAACTCAAGCAGAAGGAATGGGACAGCTATGCGTCTCACTTTTCTCGCTGGGAAACTGAAAATACGTTAGACATCTAGTGAAGACAAATCGAATGCCGACAAGAGCAAACAATCGGGGGTTTCATGACAAAGAGAGTTGCCATTATTGGCGCTGGTCCGTCCGGACTTGCGCAACTTCGTGCCTTTCAGTCCGCAAAAGCCAAAGGCGCTGATATTCCCGAAGTCGTCTGTTTTGAAAAACAAGCCAATTGGGGTGGGCTTTGGAATTATACCTGGCGCACGGGGCTTGATGAAAATGGCGAGCCTGCGCATGGCTCGATGTATCGTTACCTGTGGTCCAATGGACCAAAGGAAGGATTGGAATTCGCCGACTATTCCTTCGAAGAACATTTCGGAAAGCAAATTGCCAGTTACCCACCGCGCGCGGTGTTGTTTGACTACATTGCCGGGCGCGTTGAAAAAGCAGGCGTGCGTGATTGGATTCGATTCAATTCTGCGGTTCGCTTTGTGCGCTTCGATGCAACGACGTCAAAGTTTACGGTGACAGT
>JANNNG010000054.1:0-4207 GCA_031398425.1 Hyphomicrobiales bacterium
TGAAAAGGATGTATCCGTATGTTTCTTTGGCGACGGCACCACCAATATAGGTGCCTTCCATGAAGCCCTGAATTTTGCGGTGGTCTGGAAATTGCCGGTTGTCTTTGTGTGCGAGAACAATCTTTACATGGAGTACACACCTATTCACGAAGTGACGGCGGTGCACAACCCGGCGGGCGACCGCGCATCGGCCTACGGCCTTCCGAAGATTGTCATCGATGGCAATGATGCGGATGTCGTTTATCGCACGGCAACAGAAGCCATTGAAAAAGCCCGCAGTGGCGAAGGCCCTTCGCTGATCGAATGTCTGACCTATCGCCACTCCGGCCATTCCCGCGCAGACCCAGGCAAGTATCGCCCCCCCGGCGAACTGGAAAAGTGGAAAGAGCGTGATCCCCTAATCATTTACAAGCAGCGGCTCGGTGAGTTCGGTATTTCCGAAAGCGAAGTCCGCGCCATCGAAACGACAAGCATGCGCAAAGTGGAAGTAGCAACTGAACGCTGCAAGGCTTCACCGTCTGCTCCTGTCGAATTATTGACGGCTGATGTCTATGCCGATGGAGGTTGGGCATGGCGGAACTGAGCTATCGTGATGCCGTGATCCGCGGCATTGCCCAGGAAATGGAACGCGACAACAATGTCGTGTTCCTTGGCGAAGACGTCGCCAAGGCAGGTGGCGTGTTCAAAGCCACGGTTGGGCTTTACGAACAATTTGGTCCCTTGCGTGTGCGGGACACGCCGATTTCCGAACAAGCGATTTTAGGCGCTGCAATGGGGGCGGCCATGACAGGTCTTCGCCCCATCGCTGAAATCATGTTCTCGGATTTCATTGCGGTTTGCTTTGACTACATCGCCAATGAAATGCCGAAAATTTCCTACATGACCAATGGCCAGATCAAGTGCCCGCTGGTCATTCGCACTGGCAACGGCGCTGGCGTGCGCTTTGGCGCGCAGCATTCGCAGTCGGTCGAAAACTGGACGATGATGATTCCAGGTTTGAAGGTTGTGGCCCCTTCATCGCCTGTTGATGTCGTCGGGTTGATGGCTGCCGCTGTGCGAGACAACAACCCTGTCATATTCCATGAGCACAAGGCACTCTACGCCACCAAGGGCGAAGTGCCAGATGGCGAAATTGTGGACTCACTTGGCACGGCAAAGATCTTGCGCCCCGGCAAAGACTGCACCATCCTGGCGCTGGCCATGATGGTGCACCGTTCCATGGACGCCGCTGAAATTCTGGCACGCGATCACGGTATCGATGCAGAAGTGATTGATGTGCGTTCCCTGGTGCCGCTCGATATGAAGACCATCTTGGCCTCCATTGCCAAAACCGGACGCCTGTTCACAGTTGAGGAAAACCCAAGGCTTCTTGGTTGGGGAGCAGAGATTGCTTCGATTGTGGCTGACGAAGCGTTCTGGGATTTGAATGGACCGATTGTGCGCATCACCACGCCGCACATCCCCTTGCCTGCGGCTGACCATTTGGAAGACCTGGCGCTTCCCAACGCGGCACGCATCGTTGAAAAAATCGTGCGTGTGATGAACGGTTGATGCCCATGGCCAACACCATCATCATGCCGCAGTTGGGCGAAACAGTTGCCGAAGGCAAAATCCTGAACTGGTTCAAAACGGTGGGGGATGATATCAAAATAGGTGATCGGCTGTTTGAAGTGGAGACAGACAAGGTTACGATTGAAGTCGAAGCCGTGGTTTCCGGCAAGCTGACTGAAATCAAAACAGCCAATGGTGTGGTGGCCAAAGCCGGGGCTGTCGTTGCACTTGTTGGTGGTGAGGCTGCTACAACTGTTCTGGCAAAGCTACCAAAGCCGCAAACAATGGATGCTGTCGAAGAGGTAAAAACCCCTCTCGCAAATTATGGCAAAGCTGTCACGCCGGAAGGCTTGCGCATCACGCCGCTGGCCCGACGCTTATTGTCCGAGGGTCAAGCCGATCTGGCCGCGTTGGCGCAATTTGCTGCAACAACAGCCTTGGTGAAAATTGAAGAAAAAGATGTGAGAGCGTTCCTATCCCTAACGCCCTCCACAAAGCCACCAGTATCGTCGACAAGCGTGAGCGCAGGAAATCTCATCACGCTCAACTCCATTCGTTCAAAAACGGCAGAGCGTTTGACAGAAAATTGGCGCACCATTCCACACGTCTTCCAAGCCATTGATGTGGATTTTACTGAAATTGAACTGGTGCGTGCGCGCTATAAAGAACGCTTCAAGATCGAAACTGGAAGCTCTCTCACCTATCTGCCTTTCATTGCACGAGCCGTGTGCATCGCACTTCAAGCCTTTCCGCAGATCAACGCCCGCTTTGAAAACAATGGGCTGACGCTGCTGAAGGACATCAACCTCGGCATTGCCGTTGATCTCAATCACAATGGCCTTCTGGTGCCAGTGGTGCATGCGGTGCAGGACTTCACCTTGCAAGGCCTCGCCAAGGCGATTGCACGGCAAATTGACAAGGCCCGTGCTGGCAAAATGACAGCAACTGACATGACGGGTGGCACCTATTCGATAACCAACAATGGCGCCTTTGGAACGAGCTTCACAACGCCGATTATCAATGCACCTCAGGTAGCCATTCTTTCGACTGATGCCATTCGCAAGAGGCCTGCCGTTGTCACCACTGAACTTGGCGATGCCATCCTCCCGCGATTTATTGGCACGGTCGGGCAAAGTTTTGATCATCGCGCTTTTGATGGTGCATACGCAGCGGCATTTTTGTCAAAACTCAAAGAAACTCTCGAAACCAAAAAATGGGCTGGAGAGCTGGGAGAGCAAACATGAAGTACAATAGCCCTTATGCAACCGCGTCATGGGGCCAGATGGCCAAAGATTGGGAAGAAGGCATTGACTATAGCCGCCTATCGAAGGAGCGTCTCGCCAAAGCGCAAACTGCGGTTCGCAACGCGGGTCTCGGCGGTGTGTTGTGTTTCAACTTCGACAACATCCGTTATGTGACGGCAACGCATATCGGTGAATGGGCGCGCGACAAGTTCTTCCGCTATGCGCTTTGCCCTGCTGAAGGCAGCCCCTTTCTGTGGGATCCTGCCCCGCCGGCAAAACGCATCGCATCGCCCTGGATCAAGGACAACGTGGCAGCTCCTCTCACTACGATGCAGGGCGCCTTTCCTCCAAGCCTTGGCATTCAACTTGCTTTTGCGAAGCAGATTAAGAAAGCCCTGGTACATTATGGCATCGCCAGCCAGCCCTTGGGGATAGACTTGATGGAGCTTGGCATGCTGCGTGCGTTGGAAGCGGAAGGCATTGATGTGGTAGATGGTCAACAGGCCATGCTGGACGCGCGCGAGGTAAAAACCGGCGACGAAATTGAGCTTCTCAAAATGGCTGCCGGCATGGTGGACGCAACCTATGTTGATATTGCCCGCGCCATCCGCCCCGGAACCAAGGAAAATGAGCTGGTTGCGATTGCCAATGATCGCTTGTTTCGTATGGGCTCAGAGCGTGTAGAGTGCGTGAATTCTGTCTCTGGCCGCCGTGGCCGTCCACATTCCCACACGTTCTCGGACCGCATGATCCAGCCTGGCGACATGATTTTCCTTGATATCATGCACAGCTTCAACGGCTATCGCACGTGCTACTATCGCACCTTCATTTGTGGCCAGCCCAATAACAACCAGATTGATGCCTATGAAACAGCGTCCAAATGGTTGAGCGCGTCAATGGACATGATCAGGCCCGGTGTCACACCTGATGAAGTGGCCGCTGTGTGGCCCGACGCCCATGAGTTTGGTTACAAAGACGAGGAAGAAGCCTTCCTTCTGCAATATGGCCATGGCGTGGGCATGTCGTTGTGGGAGCGCCCGATTTTCTCCAAGCGCTTCAAAGGCCAAACCCGTCCCTTGAAGGAAGGCATGGTCTTTGCCCTTGAAACCTGGAAAGGCTCCAATGACGGCTCGGGTGCGGCACGCATCGAAGAAGAAGTTGTCGTCACCAAGGATGGTTGCGAGATCATCACAAACTATCCATCGGATCATCTCATCTCCTGTGGACTTCCCGGTTGTGAGGTCGTGGGATAACTTCTCGCTCATGTCACGGAAACTCAACCATGCGACCCGCATTCCCGTCACCCTTGTCACGGGCTTTTTGGGCAGCGGCAAAACCACGTTGATCAATGCGGGGCTGAAATCGCCGGATCTCGCCAGGACGGTTGTGGTGGTCAATGAATTTGGCGAAGT
>JANNNG010000067.1:0-6159 GCA_031398425.1 Hyphomicrobiales bacterium
CTATGCTGGCGGCCCCGGTCCCTTCCGCTATCTCCTTTACAAGGACGTGAATCGCCACCCGAGGCTGAGACTGTTCCGCTGATGCTCAGACCGGAACCGCTGACCAAAGCCCGCTTCGCACCCTTTGGCGATGTGGTTGAAATCGAGGGCGCGGAGCCCCTGGTTATCAATCAAGGGTTCGCCCGGCGCTTTGATGATTTGGCGGGCATTGACGTCGCGGCTGAAGGCGGGTCAGCGAAAGTCAGCCTGTTCAAAGCCAAGCCGCGTCCCTTGCCCATCACCATCAACATGATGGAGCGACACCCGCTGGGATCGCAATTGTTTTTTCCTTTGCAGAACAGGCCATGGCTTGTTGTGGTGTGCAGCGATCCGGACCAGCAGGAAAGCTTTCGCGTATTTTCCGCAACAGGCAGTCAAGGTGTGAATTACCTTCGCAACACCTGGCATTTTCCATTACTGGTGTTTGATGCGGAAAGCCGCTTTATTGTGGTGGATCGCATCGGGCCTGGTCTGAATTTGGAAGAGCGCAATATGCCCGAGCCACTGACGATTGTGAGATGATGTCTAGTCACGAGACTTTCTCTCACACATGCTTGCCCCGTCGCAGGACTTGCCCTATCCGCAACTGCCATGACGATGACCTCCACCAATCTTGCCGGAGCTGTGCTGACGGTTGATCTCTCAGCCCTCACACGCAACTACAAGCTCCTCGCCAGGAAAGCAGGCAGGGCAGAAACTGCGGCGGCCATCAAGGGCGATGCCTATGGTCTTGGTATGAAACACTCGGCCAAAACCTTGTGGGCTGCAGGCTGCCGCAGTTTTTATGTCGCAAGGCCTGAGGAAGGGGCAACACTCAGAGCCTTTCTGCCACGCGCAACCATAACCATTCTTGATGGCCTGTATCAGGGCGAGGCAGCATTTTACCGCAAACACCGCCTGGTGCCTGCCCTCGCCACCCTCGCGCAGATCAACGATTGGGCCAAGAATGGCAAGGCATTCCCCTGCACCCTGCATGTCGATACCGGAATCAACCGCGTTGGCCTGCAAGCATCGGAATGGCTCGCTTTCACAGGTGACGATACTTTACTCCGTAGACTGAATATCCGTATGCTGATGAGTCATCTCGCCTGCGGTGACGACCATGAAAGCCCCATGAACCGACAACAGCTGGATCGCTTCCGCGCCATCCATGCAGGTGTGCCCCATCTCAAGGCCAGCCTCGCCAATTCGCCGGGCATCTTCCTTGGACCGGGTTACCGCTTTGATGAGGTGCGCCCCGGCATTGCCCTCTACGGTGGCAACCCCACGCCCTATCAGAAAAACCCGATGCAGCCCGTGGTCACCCTGGAAGCCCGCATCCTGCAAGTGCGGAGCATCCAAACCGGCGAAACTGTCGGTTATTCCGCCACCTGGAAGGCCAAGCGACCCACGCGCATCGCGATCATTGCCGCAGGCTACGCTGATGGCATAGCCCGCAAGCTTTCGTCACAGCAGCCCGATGGCCCGGCACAGGTCTATCTCGCGAGCCAGCGCTGCCCTATCGTGGGACGTGTCTCCATGGATATGATGACAGTGGATGTGACCGATGTGCCGGAACGCAAGCTGGTCAAAGCCACCGACGCCGAAATCTTCGGCAAGCACATCACCGTGGACGAGGCCGCAAGCTGGGCGGGCACCATTTCCTACGAACTGCTTACCCATCTGGGCAAGCGCTATGCGCGCCGTTATGCTCCGGCAGAATCATGAACCCACTCGCACTCCTCGGTCGCATCGTCTTGGACTTTCTGGCGGAAACGGGCCGCATCGCCCTGTTCGCGAGGGATGGCCTGATACAGGGTTTGGCACCGCGCTATTATGTCAGCCAGTTCCTCTTGCAGTTCTGGCGTATTGGCTACACATCTTTGCCCGTTGTGGCGCTCACTTCTTTTTTCACCGGCGGCGCACTGGCTTTGCAAATCTATCAGGGATCTTCAGCCGTCACTGCGTCAACCCTGGTGCCCAACATCGTGGTCCTCGGCATTTGTCGTGAACTGGGCCCTGTTCTCGCCGGCCTCATGGTGTCGGGCCGCGTGGGTGCTGCAGTCGCTGCTGAACTGGGAACCATGCGCGTGACTGAACAGATTGATGCCCTTGTCACCCTCTCCACCAACCCCTTCAAATACCTGGTTGGCCCGCGCATCCTGGCGTCGATCATTTCGCTGCCACTGCTTGTCGCCATCGGTGACACCATCGGCGTCTTTGGCGGTTACGTGGTGGGCACGCGGTCACTGAACCTCAACGCCTTCGCCTACATCAACAACACCGTCGACTTTCTGCAGACCAGCGATGTCATATCCGGCCTGATCAAGGCCGCTGTCTTCGGTTTCATTATAGCCTTGATGGGCTGTTATCACGGCTTTCATTCCAAGGGCGGCGCACAGGGCGTCGGCCGCGCCACCACAAATGCCGTGGTGTCCTCTGCCATTTTGATTCTCGCAGCAAACTTCCTGCTCACAACCCTGCTGTTTGGAAACTGAGCATGGCCCACATCACCTTGAGGAACGTGCGCAAACACTTCGGCCGCAAGCATGTGCTGAATGGTATTGACCTTGAAGTCGGCAAGGGTCGCTCGCTTGTGGTCATTGGTGGCTCGGGAACCGGCAAGTCCGTCATGTTGAAGTGCATTCTCGGAATTCTGCAACCAGACTCTGGCGAAATCTTGGTCGGTGGAGAAAACGTCGTGGGCCTCAAGGGCACGGCAAGGGACGAATACCTCGCCCGCTTCGGCATGCTGTTTCAAGGTTCCGCCTTGTTCGATTCACTCACAGTCTGGGAAAACGTCGCTTTTGGATTGATCCAGGGTCGAGGTCTCGCCCGTTCAACAGCGAAAGACACCGCAATCGAAAAACTGGCCCAGGTTGGCCTTACGTCAGATGTCGGAAACCTCTACCCTGCCGAATTGTCCGGCGGCATGCAAAAGCGTGTGGCACTGGCCCGCGCCATCGCCGCCGACCCTGAAATCATCTTTTTTGACGAACCCACAACGGGCCTTGATCCCATCATGGCCGATGTCATCAACAACCTGATCGTAGACTGCGTGAAACGTCTGGGCGCTACCACGATCTCCATCACCCACGACATGGCAAGTGCGCGCAAAATCGCCGACGACATCGCCATGATCTACAAGGGCGAGATCATCTGGCGCGGCGAAGCGAACAAGGTCAACTCATCCGGTAACGCCCACGTCGACCAATTCATCCACGGTCGCGCTGAAGGACCGATACAAATGGATGTGCTGAAACTTTGAGAAGCGCTCATTGAGTTGCCGGAGGCCACCGCAGGCCGTTGCGATGCCGAATGAAGGCATTGAGCCGTGCGGCCACAATGCGTGCCTCCATGCCAGAGAGCTGCTGCGGGCTTCGCTCTTCCGGATCGTTCCGCAAATCATAGAAATATGGCTGGTCGTCCAGGCTGGAGAGAATGTACTTCCGGTCGCCTTCGCGGTAACCGGCCATGCGCCCCGCCGAAAGGGCGGTGAAATAGGCTCGCTCAGGCTTTTGTTCTGACAACAGGTTGCGGCCCTGCCAGGTCGGCGGTGCCTGCAAACCCACCATGGCTGCAACTGTGGGTGCAAAATCAATGGTGCTGCCGAGAACATCCGTGGCCTGATCCTGCGGCAAACCCGGCGCACTGATCAAAAATGGAATGTGCACCTGCTCTTCATAAAGTGAACTTCCATGGAAAAAAGTCCCGTGTTCGCCGAATGCCTCGCCGTGATCCGAATGCAGTATGATGATCGTCTTTTCAAGCTTGTTCTTTTGCTCCAAGGCTGTGAGAACTGTGCCAAGCGCCGCATCCAGCTCCCGGATAGCCAGTTCCTGCCTGGCTTTTGAACGCCTGTCCGTCCTTGTCGGCAACATGCCCGTGACAAAATAGGGCGCATGGGCATTCGAAAACCAGACCCAGAGAAAGCTTGGCTTGTCTGCGCCTGCGACGATCCATTGGGCAGCCGCAGACGCAATGCATTCATCTCCAATGTGGGTGTACACTGAGCGCAACAATGCATGTTCCGCACCGCAGGTCAGATCGTAGCTATCATGCAGCGTCGAAAATTTCTGCTCCTTGAAGAATTCCTTCACGCCATCATAGCGCAAGTCACCGCTCATGAAATGCGCAGTGACATATCCGTTATCATGCAGCAAACGCGGCAATGTCGCAACATCGCGTCCCGTCCACTCGGTAACGCTGGTGCGCACCGCGGTGTTTGACGCATAAACGGATCCCGTCATGACACCATTGGTTTCTGTGGAACTGGGATAGTTCGCATAGAACCTGTCGAAGGCCAGACTGCGCCGATAAAGCTTTGCAAGATTGGGATAGCGGTCCTTGTTGGCCAGAACCTGTGCACGCGAAAGAGTATTTTGCGGTACGCTGTCAATGGTGACAAGAACAATGCTCATGCCCTTGCAGCACGCGGCGTGATCGACAACGGGCGGCGGCAGCCAATCGTGTGGGCCAATCAGCGCCGCAGCCTCAGGGTCAATGTTTTCTTCACCCTCCAATTGTTTGCGCATGGTGGAAGGCCACAGAACATCAGTGATCTGCGAAACAATCGGGTTACGCGTCTTGTAGACCTGAGCAAATCTGTCGGCCTGTTCCGTCAACATGCCGCTCAGGGCACCTGTTGACACAGCCAGCGCAACGGCTGCTGCAAAGCAATGTGCGAACCGCAGATTTGCAAAGTGTTGCGCCGCGACATGCACCAGAACCGGCACGATCACCAGGCACAAGGCAAGAAAAATGACTTTGCTGTTGGTGAAGAAGAACGGCAGGATGGTGGCCACCATGTAGATCTTGTTGGTGAACAGATAGCTCAGAGCATAAAATTCAAACATGGTGCCCGTTGTTGTCAGGCTCAACACATTGGCCACCAGTACAAGACGGGTCAGAAAATAGATGCCGGCAAATGTCAGGTGAATCACACGGCGTGTCACCACGCGCGAATGATCAAAAATCCGAAGCGTTGCAAGATGCAGCAGCAAGATGACAAGAATGACGAGCACATCCTGAAAGCAGGCCGCCAGTGCCCGCAAAAGATCGTCGAAGCTCCAGAACGCGCTCGCCGATGGCGCAAACCAGATCGCCAACCGGCAAACAAGGGTCACCAGAAGTGCCGAGAAGGCCTGTGCAAGAGCAATTTTTTCAGACCGGATGCGCCGTCCATTGACGTCGTCAATGCGCGCCTCTGCCACAACAGTCACCGTCACCCTCCTCGAAGCCCCTCCCTTTAGATGGGGAGGTTCGCAGATGCAACCGTGTTAACGCGGCAGCTATCCGGCACGAATCAGTCGCTGAAAAACTGCGCGCACATCAGCGTCGGAGGCTGTCTCGAGAGCACCATCAGCAATCTCTCCTTGCGTCCACATCCACGATTGCGCAGGGTCATCGCGCATATGCCAATCTGGAAACAAGCGCGCACTCACATCTCCACAGCAGATCAATGTCACATCCAGATGCCGGTCGTCCCGCAAGATCCGGTTAAACGTCGAAGTCACAACCCCGCGTGGCCCCTCCAGCAGCTGCAAATAAAAATCTGCCCGGCAGATCAGCGAACCGGTAATCCCATCGCGCAAATTATTCCGCTTCGCCACCGACAAAATCTGGTTCAACGTCGGACTGTCAAAACCAAACGGTGTGGACGCGTAAATCAATTGCATCAGGCTCATGGCAATGGAGCTCCTTTGCCGACAACATACACGTGTCAGCAGCCATGGCGTCACATAAATTACCAACGTCTCCAGATCGCAAGTTGCTGCGCGTCAAGAACACGCACCCACAACTTCAATTTTCCTCACCACTTCCCCACTTTTCGCGTGGAAGGGTCGGGGGTGGGGTGGTTCTACGAGCGAGAATATGTATGAAGAATACGCTGTCACCGAAACCAAAAAGGGAAGCGTCCCCTATAAAAAAAGGAGGCGCGCCCTTTGGGTAACCTCCCTTTTTCCATTTGGATGTTTTTCTCCCTCGGCACCTTTGCCGGGGGAGTACGGCGAAGCCGGGAGGGGGTGTATCCGCGCAATGACTGTAACAGAATTTGCCGAAACACTCCGTCCCCCGCTTCGCGTGAGTGAGAACGTAACATCAGGGTTGGAATCGCCCGTCCCTTCCGCTAGGACATCC
>JANNNG010000098.1:0-3314 GCA_031398425.1 Hyphomicrobiales bacterium
TCGTGGCCCTGCATTACAAACGCAACGACCAGAATTTTGTGCGCGGCACGTTTCGTGTGCGCGGCGATACCATCGAACTCTTTCCGTCGCATCTCGATGATCGCGCCTGGCGCATTTCCCTGTTCGGCGATGAGGTGGAAATGATCACTGAGTTTGATCCGCTGACGGGCCAGAAGAATGCTGAACTTGCGGCGGTGAAAATCTATTCCAACTCGCATTACGTGACGCCGAAGCCCACGCTTGAACAAGCGGTCATGCGCATCAAGAATGATCTGCGATTGCGCCTTGCCGAATTCAATGCCGCAGGCCGCATTTTGGAAGCGCAGCGTTTGGAACAGCGCTGCATGTTCGACATTGAAATGATCATGGCCACAGGCTCCTGTGCCGGCATCGAAAACTATTCGCGCTATCTCACAGGCCGCAAACCCGGCGAGCCACCACCGACCCTGTTTGAATATCTGCCGGACAATTGCCTTGTCTTCATCGACGAAAGCCATGTGACCGTTCCGCAGATTGGCGGCATGTTCAAGGGCGACTTTTCGCGGAAAGCCACGCTGGCCGAATATGGTTTCCGCCTGCCCTCCTGCATCGACAACAGGCCGCTGCGTTTCGAGGAATGGGACGCCATGCGACCGGACACGGTTTACGTGTCAGCCACGCCCGGTCCATGGGAACTGAAGCAAACCGGCGGCGTGTTCTCCGAACAAGTTATCCGCCCCACGGGCCTGATCGATCCACCCGTCATCATCCGCCCGGTAAAAACCCAGGTCGATGACGTCATCGCCGAATGCAAGGAGGTGGCGCTGAAAGGCTATCGCGTCCTTGTTACGACATTGACAAAAAGAATGGCCGAAGATTTGACCGAATACATGCACGAACAAGGCGTGCGCGTGCGCTACATGCACAGCGACATCGACACCATGGAACGCATCGAAATCTTGCGCGACTTGCGCCTGGGGGCGTTCGATGTGCTGATCGGCATCAACCTCTTGCGCGAAGGCCTCGACATTCCAGAATGCGCGCAGGTCTGCATCCTCGACGCCGACAAGGAAGGCTTCCTGCGCTCGGAAACCTCACTGGTGCAAACCATCGGCCGCGCTGCGCGTAACGTCGATGGCCGCGTCATCATGTATGCCGACAAAATCACCGGCAGCATGCAACGCGCCATAGCCGAAACCGACCGCCGCCGCGAAAAGCAGACGACCTATAATGTTGCCAACGGCATCACGCCGACAAGCATCAAGAAAAACATCAACGACATCATGAAGAGTGTCTACGAACAGGACCACGTGCAAGTCGAAGGCGCCGACGTCCCCCTCGTAGGCCACAACCTGAAAGCCGTACTGGCCGACATGGAAAAGAAAATGCGCGAAGCGGCGTCAAATCTGGAGTTCGAGGAAGCTGCAAGATTGCGTGATGAGGTGAAGCGCTTGAAGGCGGTTGAACTGGCGGTGATGGATGATCCAATGGCGCGGCAGAGCGCGATTCAGGACGCGAGTGCGAGCTGGCCGGAAGGGAAACCGAAGCCGAGGAAAGCAGGGAGTTCGGGCGGGAGGCCGGGGGTTAGGACGACGCGGGGGGGGCGGAGATGAGACTAAAAGCTGCAGACACGAAGTTTGTCAAACACTGCAATGCCTGCCGTAAAAGTGCGAATACTTTCAACGGCAGCATCATCGTCGATTTCAAACGGTATCGTGTTTTCGTTACTAGCAAAACGCAGTTGAATTTTTTGAAACTCCTTAGTTTGTTTTCTTTCCCATTGGTGTTTGTAGATATCGAAGTTAGATCGAATTCGACTTTGAACGTTGGACATGGTGTCTCTCAAAGTAAAATGCAATTCACTCACCAAAGAGCACGCTTTTCGAAGTGTGTCAGACATGTCTATAGATCTCCCTCCTACTGTTAGTCGCCCAGAAAGCTCGTTTTTGAACTTTTCTTTGACCAAAGAAGTTTGCAAAAGCTCTGCTACTGAAATTGACGGACGCACAGATGTTTCTACCCAACCTTTTTCCTCGATTCTATTTCGAAGAATAGAAATACCGTGTCCAGCACACAACTTGTGACTTGCATAGTTCCGCATTTGACAGCACAAACGATATTCAAAGCTTTTGTCATATAATGGGGAAAAATACTCTTCCTTTGCTTTATTAATTCCAATCGCTTCTAGAACACCGGGAGTGGATCCAACATAACGTTCAAATGCTACCAGAAAAAAATCCAACCGTTGCCCCAATCTACTGCGGCTTAACGACAGAGCGCTACTATCAGACTTGTAATGATGAGCCCACTCATTCGCAATAATAAGGCTACACTCGACAAATTCGCGATGTGCTTCCAAAAGTGCCCAATAGTTAAACTCTACATCGTTTATGCGATCTAGTTTCCTTCGATCGCTTTCGGCTTCTACAAAGTCACTTTTGGATAGTTCCAAATTAGTGCTTCTTAGCTCTAATGGTGCCTCAACTCTGTACATTCACATGCTCCTAGAAATTGTTAGATGTTAGACGGCGTACTGCCAATCAAGGTCTGCGTCCACCCCACCTTCTTCCCTCGTCCGCCGCTGCGGTTACGGTAACACCTCACTTTTCTCCCTCGCGCGAAATAAAGGATAAAGGGGACGCTTCCCTTTTTTTCCAGCAGACTCGCCTCCAACACCCCCTCCCCCTTCGGGTTAAAGGGGACGCTTCCCTTTTCTTACAGCCGAATCGCCGCAACATCCCCTCCCCCTTTGGGCGCAAGAACGGGGATGCTTTGCATTTTTTCTTGGAGCTGCCTTGCTTCAACACCCCTTCCCACCTTCGGCTACTCTCCCGGCGAAGACGCGTGAGGGTAAAATCTGTTCGGTCCGTTGCACACGAATGTTTTTGCAGAGTCACCCGTCTTAATTCGGCCTGTGCGGTGCCGCGCCGCCCCCTCATCCGTCTCGCGCGGAAGTCCGCGCGATCCACATTGTTCCCGATGGGAGAAATGAAGGTTGCCCAACCTCGGCCGCAAGCAGCCGAATCTCGTCCAATTGACCGCAGCTGCGTTTTGGCGCAGGCTTTCCAACTGCGGGGGCGCGGAGGAAGTCAATCATGCGTCTCGCTGTCTTCATCATTAACGCCGCTTTTGCGGCGACGTTCGCTGGCACTGTCTCCGCCGAGACGCTGGAGGAAGAAGCGCTGCGCTGCAATAACACCTGCCGACCGCTGCTGAAGGCCGTGACGCCGCTGAAAGAGGCCAAGCGCGTCGTGCACAATTGCCTGACCGGTTGCAAGACGCAGGCGCAGACCGGGAAGTCATTCATGATCTGCCCGGATGGCATCGGCTACCTC
>JANNNG010000140.1:0-15878 GCA_031398425.1 Hyphomicrobiales bacterium
AAATGCAACTGCGCCCGCCGCCCCACATCCGTGTGCAGCCCCGCAAAGGGTGCCTTGCCCACCATCGCACAGGCCACATCGAGATAGTCGCCATACTTGTTCGTGCGGGATCCCGTCACCGAGTTGTAGTAAGTGACAGCATTGGATTCACCGACCACGATGTGATCGCCGAATTTGGGACCTTCGGGCAATTGGTATGGCGCACAGGTCCATGTCGGCTTGCAACCGAGTGCGGCGTATAGCTGCATCAGTTTGCGAGCACCCTCAACCATCTCGGTGTCGGGATTGCCGGCATATAAATGCGGGTGTGTAGCCGACACTACGGAATTGTTTGTCCAGACGGGAATGGAAAATTTCGCCCCGTGGTCCAGCATGTACCGGGCAAAATCAACGTGCGCTTCGCCGACATAGAAACAGGCATCAATATGGGCGTAAGTGATGGGGATCAGGTGGGTTGCTTTCAGGATGTGCGCGGCTTGTACCACGAGTTCCATAGCCAATTGCATGGCGGGGCCGGAGCGGCCGGAGAGGAGGTCGTGGTCGGAGGGGGAGAGGTGCATCTTCTCAATCTACAGGTCATCAGCGGTTGAAATCCAGACCAATAACTGTTATGGAAACAACAAGAGGAGACCCCCCATGGCCATCAGTGCAGATCTTGGACAGACTCTCGAGACCTATGTCGATGCCCTCGTCGAAAAGGGACGCTATGGATCAAAAAGTGAAGTGATCCGCGAGGGTATTCGCCTGGTGCAGGAACGCGAGTCGAGATTGGCGGCTCTGGATGCGGCGATTGAGTTGGGCTTGGCAGATGCAGAAGCGGGGCGACTGACTCCGGCAGAAGAGGTTTTTGACAGGCTGATCGCCAAATATGAGGCGATGATTGACAAGGCAGAAGCATGAGGGTGTTTATCACACCAAGTGCTGAGAACGACATTAGCGAGATTGGGAACTGGATTGCTGCTGACAATCCCAAACGTGCGATCACATTCATGCTGGAGCTTAAAGAGGCATGCAGTGTAATTGGCCACGCCCCAAAGGGCTCCGTCGTTGTGCAGCGCTACGTCACCCACGAAATTCGTCGCAAACCCTATCGTGACTATTTGATTTTCTACCGTATCAAAGACGGTGTCGTAGAGGTTCTTCGCGTGATTCACGGTGCACGCGACTATTCGAAGTTATTCTAACCTCCAAACCCGTCCCAGAACGCTTTCGCCTTTGAGAAAAACCCTTCGGACTCCGGTGAGTTATTCCGCGCTTCCTTGTCGAACTCCTTCAACAAATCCCTCTGACGTCGTGTGAGGTTGACCGGTGTTTCCACTGACACCTGGATATACATGTCGCCAAATTGTGCCGAGCGCAGCACGGGCATGCCCTTGGCTTTCAGGCGGAATTGTTTGCCGCCTTGGGTGCCGTCGGGAATGGTGACGCGGGCTTTCTTGCCGTCGATGGTGGGGACTTCGATTTCACCACCCAGCGACGCCGTGGCCATGGAGATGGGTACCTTGCAGAACAGGTCGGCCCCCTCGCGCTGGAAGAATTCATGCGGACGCACGGAGATGAAAATGTAGAGATCGCCTGAAGGGCCGCCGCGCGTGCCAGCTTCACCTTCACCGGACAAACGTATGCGCGTGCCATCTTCAACGCCCGCCGGAATGTTGACCGAGAGTGTGCGTTCCTTGGTGACACGTCCCTGGCCACCGCAGGCCATGCAGGGGTCGGCGATGACCTGGCCACGTCCGCCGCAAGTGGGGCAGGCGCGTTCCACCGTGAAGAAACCGGATTGTGAACGCACGGCCCCTGCACCATTGCAGGTGCCGCAGGTCTTGGGTTGCGTGCCGGGTTTGGCACCGGAGCCTTTGCACATCTCGCAGGAGACGGAGGAGGGCACGCGTACACTTGCGGTCTTGCCCCGGAAGGCGTCGGTGAAATTGACTTCGAGATTGTAGCGAAGGTCCGAGCCACGCGCAGCACCTGTGCCGCCGCGACGCTGGCGATTGCCGCCGCGTCCACCGCCACCCATGACATCGCCGAACAGGTCTTCAAAAATGTCAGACATGGAGGACGAAAAGTCGGGCCCGAAACCGGGACCGCCGGGGCGTCCGCCACCTGCGTTGTTCTCGAAGGCCTGATGCCCAAACCGATCGTAGGCCGCCTTCTTTTGCGGGTCTTTCAGAACGTCATAGGCCTCGTTCAATTCCTTGAACCTGGCCTCCATGGTCTTGTCGCCGGGGTTGGCGTCGGGATGCAGCTTCTTGGCCTGATTGCGATATGCCGACTTCAGCGCCTTGTCATCGGCACCTTTTGCAACACCCAGTATTTCGTAGAAATCACGTTTGGCCATGTCAGGTGTCAGGTGTCAGGTATCAGGTTTCAAGTAAAGCAAAAAGGGTGGGGAACCAGGCCCGGGCATCAAGGGTTGCTTCCCTTGACGCCTGATACCTGGCACCTGACACCTGTTACTTCTTCTTGTCGTCGTCTTTTACTTCTTCGAACTCGGCATCCATGATGTCGTCCAGTTCGTCACGCTCCACCGGGTCATCATCACCGTCATGGTCGGCAGCGCCGGTTGCAGCACCCGCACCCGATTGCTTGTACAGCGCTTCACCGATTTTCATTGAAGCCTGGGCCAGAACGGTGGTCTTTTCCTTGATGGCATCGACCTCACCTGCTTCGATGGCAGCCTTCACTTCGGCAATCGCATCTTCAGCCGCCTGCTTGTCGGTGGGTGAAACCTTGTCGCCAAGATCAGCCAGCGACTTGTGCGTCGAGTGGATCAAACCTTCGGCCTGGTTCCTGGCTTCGACCAGCGCCACGCGCTTCTTGTCCTCGGCGGAATTGGCTTCCGCCTCCTTCACCATCTTTTCGACTTCGGCGTCAGACAAGCCACCCGAAGCCTGAATGCGGATCTGCTGTTCCTTGTTCGTGGCCTTGTCCTTTGCCGACACGTTGACAATGCCGTTGGCGTCGATGTCAAAGGTCACTTCAACCTGCGGCACACCGCGGGGTGCTGGTGGCAATCCCATCAGATCAAACTGGCCGAGCATCTTGTTGTCAGCCGCCATTTCACGTTCGCCCTGGAACACCCGGATGGTGACTGCTGTCTGGTTGTCATCAGCCGTCGAGAAGACCTGGCTCTTCTTGGTGGGGATCGTGGTGTTGCGGTCAATAAGACGCGTGAACACACCACCCAGTGTTTCAATGCCGAGGGACAGTGGGGTCACATCGAGGAGCAGCACGTCCTTGACTTCACCCTTGAGCACACCGCCCTGAATGGCAGCACCAATCGCCACCACTTCATCGGGGTTCACACCCTTGTGCGGCTCCTTGCCAAAGAACTGCTTTACGACTTCAATGACCTTGGGCATGCGGGTCATGCCACCCACCAGCACCACTTCATCAATCTGGCCAGCGGTGACACCGGCATCCTTCAAAGCCTGGCGGCAGGGCTCCACCGTCTTCTGGATCAAATCATCCACGAGGGCTTCGAGCTTGGCGCGCGTCAGCTTCAAGGCCAGATGCTTCGGTCCCGAAGCATCGGCCGTGATGAAGGGCAAATTGATTTCTGTCTGCATCGACGAAGAGAGTTCAACCTTGGCCTTTTCAGCGGCTTCACGCAGCCGCTGAAGCGCAAGCTTGTCCTTGCGCAGGTCAATCGACTGTTCCTTTTTGAATTCGTCTGCAAGATAGTCGACAATGCGCATGTCGAAATCTTCACCGCCGAGGAAGGTGTCGCCGTTGGTGGATTTGACTTCAAAAACACCATCGCCGATTTCGAGGATCGAGACGTCGAACGTACCGCCGCCAAGGTCATAAACCGCAATGGTGCCAGCCTCGCGCTTGTCGAGGCCATAGGCGAGCGCTGCAGCGGTGGGTTCGTTGATGATGCGCAACACTTCAAGGCCAGCAATCTTGCCGGCATCCTTGGTGGCCTGACGCTGGCTGTCATTGAAATAGGCAGGAACGGTAATGACAGCCTGGGTCACGGGTTCGCCAAGATAGCGCTCAGCGGTTTCCTTCATCTTGGTCAGCGTGAAGGCAGAGATCTGCGATGGAGCGTACTTCGTGCCGCGCGAGTCAACCCAGGCATCGCCATTGTCGGCTTTTACGATGGCATAGGGAACCAACTTCTTGTCCTTGGCGACCATCGGGTCTTCCATACGACGACCAATCAGACGCTTGATGGCAAAGAACGTGTTTTCTGGATTGGTCACACCCTGCCGCTTGGCGGGCTGACCGACGAGGGTTTCCCCCTCGGAGGTGAAAGCCACGATCGACGGCGTGGTACGTGCACCCTCGGCGTTTTCAATGACCTTCGGGTTTTTGCCTTCCATCACGGCGACGCAAGAGTTCGTCGTGCCAAGGTCAATCCCAATGACTTTTCCCATATGTAGTCTCCTCGAGGCTGGCGGACATGAGCGGTCCAGTCCGGCACCACCCTTGGCCCGCGTGAGCGGGGTCCGTCTCCATTGTTACATCTCCCGGCTGGATGCAATCCAATCGGCGTTCGGGCGGTATATAGGGGGGTGTTTACAGGCTATCAAGGAGTCGCGCACAGATTTTGCATGGGTTAGAAGAGGCCTGTGTCTTGATCAATTGCACTGCAACAATCGGGATGGACGCTAAGTTGAAAACGGCCTAGCGTAAACCCATCTGCAGGTCTGATCGAGTTGGAGCACAGAAATGGAATATATCAAGCAAAACTGGTCTTCAAATACGACAGCAAAAGCAAAGCGAAGCTTTGCTGCACAGCGGCAAGCTGTTGAATCCCTTGTTGCGGTCGCAAACACTTCAGAAACCCCAACGAAGGTCGCCAAGTCTTCGCCAGGCGGAGAAAGAGCTGGCGCATCACTTGAAGCACCTGAGCGCTTCACGCTTTTGAAGTACCTGAAAGCCAAACCGACACATCGCGCCACAATTTCGGAAGTTGCCGAAACCCTCCAACTGCCTGCTGATCAACTGGCGGATATGCTGCTCGATGCGCGCGCGGATGGGTTGGTGAAGCTGACCAAAACGTCAGGTGAGACAGAGGCCATACTTGTTGAAAGCTAAAGAATGAAGTGACGCAAGTCCTGGCGGCTGGGAGAATTGCGATGTTGGAACTGTTTGAAAAAATTTTCGGTGGCTTGCTCCGTCCCCTGCCGGTCGTGAACAGTTTGTTTCCACAGCGTACTCCAAGGAAAACGCGTCAGCTTGAGCGGCGGAATATTTTCATTGTACGAAGCATTCTTGCTGGCATTGCGGTTTTGGGCGCGATCTGGGCCTTTGGCATCGGCGATGATCTGCTTGAGATTTTGGCAAAGCCTGTGGTTTTTGCCATCGCCATTGGCGGTCTGGTTGGGGGCGTGGAAATCCTTGGTCGTTACCGTTATGCGCCGTTGCGTGCGGTATTCACTCTGAGTGGCTGCACTTATGTCGTTATCAACCTGCTCGCGGCTTGGGCTGCCTACTACCTTATACAGGAATTCAATGTGCTTGGGACAACAGCCGTTGCCAAGGATTTGACGCATGTTCTGTTGGCTGGATTTGGTTCGCTTGTGTTCATGCGCTCTTCATTCTTCAAGATACGGGTTGGTGAATCCGATATCGGAATTGGCCCATCCGTTGTTTTGGACACACTGTTGCTGGTCGCTGATCGAGGCGTTGACCGGCGTGAAGCAGTGAAACGCGCACAAGATATTGCGAGTTTGGTGTCAGAAGTGAGTGACACGCAACTGGTTGCCAAGATGCTTACCAAATATTGCCTGGCATTAATGCAAAATGTCGATGACAAAACCACTCAACAGGTCACGGAAGCGATTGATAAGATCATGGCTGACGCAGTCACGCCAGAACAAATCAAGCTCGATATTGCGGCCTTGCAGCTTGGAAACGTCGTCGGACCAGATGTGCTGGAAGCCGCGCTGGACGCACTCGGCAACCGATTACAAAGCAGCAGCGGGCCGAAAGTTCTGCCGACAGTGACATCAAGCGTTCCTGTTCAACCAGAAAATACCAAGGCTGAAAGCATTCCATCCAAAGAAGATCTGGTGGCTGAAATTGCAAGTAAGAGAAAAGAATAATTTGAGACCGCAGTGCACCTTGATCCTTCGGATTAAATTGGAAATCAGCTTTGAGATGCTAGCAGTATGAAGGTCTATACAGAATGGTTTGACGTTTCGGCGCAAGCTGCGTTACTGATGTTATTGCGCCAGGCCGTTGCCGTCGCTCCTCTCTTCACCCCCGAAATGCCGAAAACCGGAAAACCCTTTTCCGTGCGTATGACGAACCTTGGGGAGCTGGGCTGGGTGTCGGACCGAGCAGGCGGCTATCGCTATCAACTCACTCACCCCACGACAGGCAAACCCTGGCCCGCCATGCCGGAGATGCTGTTGAAACTCTGGGCCGACGTCGCCAACTACCCCCAGTCACCCGAAGCCTGCCTCGTCAATTTCTACACCGCCGACGCCAAGATGGGCCTGCACCAGGACCGAGACGAACAGGATTTCGCCGCCCCGGTCGTATCAGTGTCGCTCGGTGACAGCGCCCTGTTTCGCTGGGGCGGCACTGCGCGCGGTGGCAAGACGCAATCGGTAAAACTGAATTCCGGTGACGTGCTGGTCATGGGTGGAGAAGCGCGGTTGTGTTTTCACGGAATCGACAAGATTTATGCGGGAACATCGACCTTGTTGAAAGATGGCGGGCGGATCAATTTGACGATGCGGCGGGTGACGACACCTTGAAGCCTGTTGGGCCAGCTGGTGCCACAGGCCGTTGTCAATGGTTGTGGCCTCAAGGGGGCTGCGCCCATCTTCGGCATTGCGCTTGGCAAGGCTCAGCCGTAGATGCCAAGACGGCATACATCGGATGCATCAGGGCATTTTGATGACAGATCTGGATTTGTTGATGACGCCCACAGAATTTACTCCTTTGTCGTCCCTGATCGGCGGTGCCATGATTGGTGCTGCGGCAGTGATGCTGATGGCCACCCAGGGCCGCATTGCGGGCATCAGTGGCATTGCTGTGCGGCTGTTTCCACCCTATCGCGACAACCAGACGGTGGGCCGTATTGTCTTCGTGCTTGGACTGTTTCTGGCTCCCTTGCTGATGCTGAAGCTCACTGGCCAGTGGCCTCCGATGTTCATCACCGGAAATGCTTTGCTTCTGATCGTTGCAGGCCTGCTGGTTGGATTTGGCTCTGTCCTTGGCCATGGCTGCACCTCTGGTCACGGCATCTGCGGCTTGTCCCGCTTGTCGGTGAGATCATTTGTGGCCGTCGCAATATTCATGGCAACAGCCATCGTCACCGTTTCCTTCGCCCGTCACGTGGTATGAGCTGAACCATGTCCCTTGTGATACAGTTTCTCATCGGCCTGTTGTTTGGCTGTGGCCTTGTCATTGCAGGCATGTCGAATCCGGCGAAAGTGCAAAACTTTCTTGATCTCGCGGGCAGCTTCGATCCCAGCCTTGCCTTCGTGATGGGCGGTGGCGTGCTCGTCACCTTCGTCGGTTACAGGTTTGTTTTGAAACAGAAGCAGCCAATCTTCGACACCAAATTCCACCTGCCAACAGAAACCAGCATTGATCCTCCCGTCGTTGTCGGTCCTGCCCTGTTCGGCATCGGCTGGGGTCTCGTCGGTTTCTGCCCTGGCCCTGCGTTTACAGCGCTTGGAACAGGCTCGACCAGTGCGTTCCTATTCGTTGCCGCCATGCTGGCGGGCATGGTCGCTGCACGCTTCTATGCTTCCCAGTCCACGTGATGTGATCCTGCGCCATCAATCCGCTCAAACGTGTGGGCACCAAAGAAATCCCGCTGCGCCTGAATGAGGTTGGCCGTGCCGCGCGCTTGCGTGTAGCTGTCGAAATAGGCAAGGGCTGCTGAAAGAGCGGGAACCGGCAAGCCTGCCAAGGCGGCATCGGCAACGGATTTCCGCAAAGCCTTCTGTTCCGACTTGATCATGTCCACAAACTCCGGCGTCGCCAGCAGATTTTTGGTGCCCGCACGTTTTTCAAAAGTCGACGTGATCACATCCAGAAACTGCGAACGTATGATACAACCGGCACGCCAAATCTTTGCAATCTGCCCCATCGGCAAATTCCACGTGTAGGTATCAGACGCCACCTGCAATACCGCAAAGCCTTGCGCATAGGCGCAGATTTTCGCTGCATAAAGTGCAGATTCACATTGCCGCAAATAGGCAGCCTTGCTGGCTGGTGAAAGCTTGCCCGGCTTTCTGCCGTAAAGTGACGCCGCCGCGTTACGTTGATCTTTCATAGAGGACAGCACACGCGCTGCCACAGCTGCTTCAATTGCACTTGCAGGCACCGCCAGTTCCTGCGCCTCGATGACCGACCATTTGCCCGTACCCTTCTGTCCCGCCTTGTCGAGGATCATGTCCACAAGCGGCTTCCCGGTTTTCTCGTCGGCTTTCTGCAACACTTTCGATGTGATCTCGATCAGATAGGAATCAAGCCTGCCCGTGTTCCACTTCGCAAAGGTCTTGCCAATCTCATCCGCAGACATGCGAAGACCATCACGCATGATGCCATAGATTTCAGCGATCATCTGCATGTCGGCATACTCTATGCCGTTGTGAATCATCTTGACGAAATGCCCGGCCCCATCCGGTCCCATCCAGGCGCAGCAGGGCACCTTCTTGTATTTTGCTGCAATCGCCTTCAGGACTTTTTCCACGTGCAGGTAGGACGCTTCGGGTCCGCCGACCATGATGGATGGACCGTGCCGTGCGCCCTCTTCGCCTCCGGAAATACCCATGCCGATGAAGCGCAGACCTGAATCTTTCAACGCTGCGTCGCGCCTGACTGTGTCGCGAAAGTTTGCATTGCCGGAATCGATGATGATGTCGTCCGCGCCCATGAATTCGCGCAAATGCCTGATCTGCTCATCAACCGCTTCACCGGCCTTCACCAATACAATCACCGGGCGTGGCTTTTCAATTGCGTCCACCAATTCCGCAAAGCTCTTGCAGGGAATGATATGATCCGCCAGCGCACCAGCATTGGCCATAAACGCGTCGGTCACTGCTGCCGTGCGATTATAAACCGCGATACGAAATCCCTTCTCCGCAATATTGAGTGCCAGATTGGCCCCCATCACTCCAAGACCGATCAAACCGATTTCAGCTTTCATCACGTACTCCTGTTGCAAGAGACCTTACCCATTCCGCGCGACAAAAAAAGGGGCACGCCTTGCGGCGTGCCCTCCATGCATGAAACAGTTCTTAAATCTTGCCCCAGATCTTGGCGTAAGCGTCGCGATAGCCGTTTTGCGGGTCGAACTGGTTTGAGTCGCCGGACGCCTTCAGGCCATCCTGGGTGACCAGCGCGGGCGATGTGACGTAGCCCGAGCATGCTTCACCTGATACTGCGCGATTCAGTTCGTCCACCAGTTGCCAACCCTGAAGGTTCAGGGGCTCAGCCACGGTCACAGCCTGATACTCCTGGGCGCGGATGCGTTGGAACGCGGCCTCGGAGCCATCACCGGCAGAACCGGCCTTTGGATTTGCCTTGCCGTCCACTCCCGCTGCAGCAAGGGCCGGTCCCATGAAGTCAAAGTAGAGATCGTTGATGGCGAGGGAATGGGTCCACTTGGCACCGTGGGTCTGCAACAATGTCGTTGTGAGCGGTCCCATGCGGGTTGATGTCTCGGCAATCGGCGTATCGACCCATTGCAATACTGTGCCACCCTGGGCTTCGATGATTTCCTTCATCTTGGCGGCTTTCAGAATGGCGATGGTGTAGGTCGAATCGGTGAAGATGACGACGCCGGGCTTGCCGCCGCCATCCGCCAGCGCCCATTCCGCTGCCTTCTTCGACACGTCCATGGCATCGGTGGAAACGTTGGCGAAAATGCCACCCGGTGCATCACAGCCGATCTTGGGTCCAGAATGCCAGGACACCATCGGAATTTTTGCAGCCGTGACGCCTTCGAGGGCCGCCTGTTGTTCGGCGGCATCAAAACCGTTGATGACGATGCCATCGGGCTTCAGGGCAAGTGCCTGACCCACCGCAGCGGCACGGCTTTGCACGGAACCCGCACCATCCAGCACCTTCACGGTCCAGCCAATCTTGGCGGCGGCTTCTTCGATGCCGTTGGTCACGCCGAGGATGCCGCCATTCTTGAGGTCGGCGGCCAGCACGACAATGGTCTTGCCCGCAGCAGCCTTTGGTCCTGCCTTGGGTCCGTCAAAGTCTTCGGCAGACACTGACAGGCCGAGGCCCATCAGCATGGAGCCTGCAAGCAGGCATTTCAGGGTTGTACGTTTCAGCATGGTTTCCTCCCGTTTGCTGTTTGTTTATTTTTTTGCAGCACCTTTGCGTCGTTGCGCATATCCGGCGATGCCGATGGCGACGATCAGTGTGACACCGTTGAACATTGGCTCAACCCAGAACGAGCCGCCGAATTGCTGGATGCCGGAAATGCCGACCGCCAGAATGATGATACCGATCATAGTGCCCCAGACATTGACGCGGCCCGGCTTGATTGTGGTCGAACCCAAAAACGCACCGACCAGTGCAGGCAACAGAAACTCCAGGCCAACACTGGCCTGGCCAATACGGAGTTTGGCCGCGAGAAGCACGCCTGCAAGTGCAGTCAGCAAGCCTGATGCCACAAAGGATCCCATGACATATTTGCGGACGGGGATGCCGTTCAATGCAGCGGCCTTTGGCGATGCCCCGATGGCATAGAGATAGCGGCCAAGCGGCAGATATTCATAGACCAGCCACATCATGAGGGCGATGGCGATGACGTAGAAGCCCGTGATCGGGAGACCAAACAGCATGGTTGTGCTCAGACCATAAAATTCCTTTGGCAGCACGCCCACCATCTGGCGTCCGCCCGTGTGCCACAGCGCCAGGGCGTAGAGCACGGTACCGGTGCCAAGGGTTGCGATGAAACTATCGATCTTCGCCACTTCAACCAGAAGGCCATTCAGAAAGCCCATGAGTGCACCAAGCGACAGCACGATCAATACCGCTGCAATCCAGTGCAGGCCGAACATGGTTTGCAATGAAATGGCGAGGATGTGCCAGAGCACGATGCCGTACCCGACGGTCAGGTCAATGCGGCCCGCCGACATTGGAATCATCACACCCAGTGACAACAGCAGGATGATGGCCTTGTCCGAGATGATGGACCGCAGATTGAGCATTGTCGGAAACGTATCCGGCAACATGAGAGAGAATAGCAGGATCAGCATCATCGTCAGGATCACCAGACCGTAGGTCGGGATCAGGCGCATGATTTTCTGGGCCGTGGTGAGGCCACTCAGTTCACTGCGTGTCGGCTCCAGGGCCGTGGATTGGAGCGAATTCACTATGCCGCCTCGGACGCTGATGCGGCGTGAATCAGGGACTGGGTGGTGAGCATATCTTGCGGAATTTCTGCAACAATCTTTCCGCGCGAGAACACCAGGGCACGATTGCAGATGTGCGCCACCTCTTCAAAATCGGTGGAGACCACGATCACCGTCAAACCCTGTCCCAACGCCTTGACAATGAGACGGTAGATTTCAGACTTTGCCCCGACATCAACACCCGCAGTCGGGTCTTCGGCGATCAGAACTTTCCGGCCCGTGGCGAGCCAGCGACCCACGACGACCTTTTGCTGATTGCCACCCGACAGGGCTTCCACTGGCAGATGCGGATCATTGGGGCGCAAGCCCACGTCATGGCCAATCGCCTGAGCGTTTTCCGCTTCCTGTGACGGCGAGAGCCATGACATGAGATGACGACCGATCGACAGCGGATTGAGAAACATGTTTTCGCGCACGGACAGCGACAAGGCCACGCTTTCCTCGGTGCGATCCCGCGCCACAAGGCCAATTCCTTGGGCGAGGGCTGACTGTGGTGATGCAAGATCAAGTGCAGCGCCGTCCAATGTCACTTGTCCAACACTGGCCTGGGCCCCGAACAGCGCACGGCCCACCGCCTCCTGCCCGGCACCACGAAGCCCCACCAGACCCAACACCTCACCCTCATGGGCGGCAAAACTGATGGGACCTGCGCCGAATGTCTCAAGATTTTCGACGCGCAAAGTCTGCTTTCCGCGTTGCGAATTGGCCCGCACATAGAGGTCCTTGACTTCGCGCCCCACAATCATGTTCACAAGTTCAGACGATGTTGTGGCCTGCACGGCAGTGACACCCACAAGTCTGCCGTCTCGCAACACGGCCACGCGATCAGCAATACGGAAGATTTCATCGAGCCGGTGTGACACATAGATCATGCCGACGCCACGCTTGCGCAAATCCCTGAGCACCAGAAACATGCGTTCCACTTCATCAGCGGGAAGGCTTGCGGTTGGTTCATCCAGCACCAGCACATCGGCTTCGACTGCGAGCGCACGGGCGATCGCCACCAGGGATTTTTCCGTGCGGCTCAAATCCTGGACGCGTGTCGTGGGGTCAAAGTCACAGCCAACCAGGGCTAGCGCCTCACTGGCGCGGTGCTCGGTGTGCATCCAGCTGATCAGGCCCGAACGCCGGGAATAGCCCTGCGCCAGTCCCACATTTTCGGCTACCGTCATCCATTCAACCAGACCGAGGTCCTGGTGAATGAAAGCCACGCGCTGTTTCTCATTCGGTTTGGGTGGTGCGTGAACATATGGCGTGCCCTTGAACAAAATCTGCCCTTCATCGGGCTTATGGATGCCAGCGAGAGACTTGATGAGCGTGGACTTGCCTGCGCCGTTTTCTCCAAGCAGCGCCAGAATTTCGCCAGCCTTCACGTCAAGCGAGACATCGTTCAGGGCTGTCGTGCCGCCGAACCTTTTGGTGATGCCCTGAAATTCCACGAGCATCGACTGCTCCCCATTGAAGCAAGCAGCAGACAGAGGAATGGATGTTCTGTCAAATGCTTTTGCGGAATTATTCCTCCTTTTCACAAACGGCTGACAACTTGTTGCCATCGGGGTCGCGCACATAGCAGGCATAGAAATGTTCGTGATAGGGTCTGAGGCCAGGGCGGCCTTCATCCGTGCCGCCAGAGGCCATGGCAGCCTTGTAAAATGCATCCACTTGCGCGTGGGTTTCAGCCTGCAGGGCCACCATCGTACCGTTGCCCCAGGTCGCTGGCAGTTTCAAAACAGGCTTCAAAACCCAGAGCCTGCATTCGCTTGGTGGCGCCTGATCAGCGGGGTAGCGATATCCGATTTCATCATCGGAGCTTGCGTGGCACACAAGGCCCAGCGTGGCCATTGTCGCGTCGTAGAAAATCTTGCTGCGTGCAATGTCATTGCTGCCAAGTGTCACGTAGAGAAGCATGGGCTTTAGACTCCGTGGTGTGTCAGCCATGTCGTGGCTTGTTCAGCGAGTTCATTCACTGATGAGGCAATGTCCAGCCGCAATGCGTTTTCTTCTGCGCCTGGTTCCTCAAGGGTCGCCAATTGGCTGTCCAGCAGGGAGGCCGGCATGAAGTGTCCGGTCCTCGCCTTAATGCGTTGATCCAACAGTTCACGGCTGCCATGCAGGTAGATGTAGCAGACCGGGCGTTGGGCCGCCTTGGCGATGGTTTCACGGTAGACCCGCTTCAAGGCTGAACAGGATGCGATACACGCCTCGTTGCCTGCCATGGCTTCGCCGATCGCCTTCAACCAGGGCCAACGGTCTTCGTCATTGAGCGGACGTCCCGCCGACATTTTAGCCACGTTGGCGGCAGGGTGAAGGAGATCGCCTTCGATGAAACGTGCGTCAAGTTTTTCGGCGAGCCGTTCACCCACCGACGTCTTGCCGCAGGAAGCAACGCCCATCACCACAACTGCCCCTTTAAAGGACACTGGTGATGCCGCCATCGACATAGAGAATATGGCCATTGACGAAAGACGATGCGGGTGAGGCCAGAAATATCGCGGCCCCCACCAGTTCATCCACAGTGCCCCAGCGTCCTGCCGGTGTGCGCTTTTCCAGCCAGCCAGAGAATTCCGGATTATCAACAAGCGCCTGATTGAGTGGTGTCTTGAAGTAACCGGGGCCGATGGCATTGACCTGAATGTTATGCTTGGCCCAATCGGCACACATGCCCTTGGTCAGCATCTTGATGGCACCCTTGGTGGCCGTATAGGGGGCAATGGTCTGGCGCCCCAGCTCGCTTTGCACGGAACTGATGTTGATGATCTTGCCGGCCTTGCGCGAGATCATGTGCCGCGCCACGGCCTTTCCCACCAGAAAGGCGCTCTCGACGTTGACCTGAAATAACTCGCGCCACTTCTGCAACGGGAAATCCTCAAGGGCTGTGCGGAACTGCATGCCTGCGTTGTTGAACAGAATGTCGATGGGCCCCCGCTCGCGTTCGATATGTTCGACTGCCGTTTCAACGTCGTCTTCAATGGTCACGTCAAACTGCGCGGCAGCTACGATCACACCTTTCTTTTCAAGCGCGGCTTTGGCAACCTTCAGTTTTTTCAGGTCACGCCCATTCAAGATGACCCTTGCTCCGGCCCGCGACAAGCCCTCAGCGATCGCAAGGCCAATGCCCTGACTTGATCCTGTCACCAGTGCCTGCTTGCCCTTCAATCCAAAAACCTGTTCCAACATGTGATCACCACCTTGACCCTTCCGTGGCATAATCGCTAACACTTCAACAACACTGTAAACAAGCCCTCACCTGCGGATATCCGAATGAAAGCTGTCGTCATTCACAAGGCCCATGATCTTCGCATTGAAGAGCGCGACGTTGAAACGCCAGGCGCTGGCCAGGTGGCTATTGCGATCAAACGAGGGGGCATCTGCGGCTCTGACCTGCACTATTTCCGTCACGGCGGTTTCGGCACCATCCGCCTGCAACAGCCCATGGTGCTGGGCCATGAGGTGGCGGGTGAAATCACAGCGCTTGGCGAAGGTGTAAGCACGCTCACAATTGGTCAGCGCGTTGCTGTCAGCCCTTCTCGGCCTTGTGGCACGTGTCTTTATTGCCAGAAGGGCCAGCAGAACCATTGCCTCGAGATGCGCTTCTACGGCAGTGCCATGCGCATGCCCCATGTGCAGGGTGCATTTCAGCAAGTGCTCGTGGCCGATGCCAGCCAATGCCATGTGATGGCCGATGGTGTCAGCATGGGAGAGGCCGCGTTCGCTGAACCTTTTGCGGTGACGCTGCATGCCATTATGCGGGCGGGTTTGCTGGCGGGAAAGCGCGTGCTCGTCACAGGCTGTGGTCCCATTGGCGTGCTGGCGATAGTGGCTGCGCGGTTGCACGGGGCGCAGGAGATTGTGGCCACAGATGTGTCGGACTTCACCCTCGCTCTCGCCCGCAAGATGGGGGCAGACCAGACCATCAATGTGGCCACACAGGCCAGCGCACTTGATGCACGCAAGGTCAACAAGGGAAGCTTTGATGTGATGATCGAAGCCTCCGGCAATGAGAGTGCCTTGCGCACCGGGCTAGAAGTTTTGCGGCCACGCTCCATCCTGCTGCAACTGGGACTTGGCGGCGATATCAGCATTCCGCAAAACCTCATCGTGTCGAAGGAAATCGAAATCCGCGGGTCCTTTCGCTTTCACGAGGAATTCGCACTTGCCGTGGACCTGATCAACCGGAAGCGTGTCGATCTGAAGCCGTTGCTCACGGACGTGCTGCCCATGACAGAGGCCGTCAAAGCTTTCGAACGTGCTGGTGATCGCAGCAGTGCCATGAAGGTGCAGATTGCGTTTTAGTCAGGAGCAGGGAGAACAAGATGATCAGTCAGATCAGCGGCTCGTCGTTCGATGTTAATGACGTGGTGCTGTCGGAGATCGAACGCGGCCCTGAATGTTATTCTGCAAAGCCAAAGTTCATCGGGTGATTCCCACAAATCGATGGTCTGTTAGTTTGGGAACCGAAGATGCCGGAGCGAATATGCCTGTCTGCCACAGCCGAAAATGGTGCTGCCAGAGAGAATCGGACTC
>JANNNG010000151.1:0-2540 GCA_031398425.1 Hyphomicrobiales bacterium
GGCGATGGCCGGCTTTTGCCTGGGCAGATTTTTGCCATAACCAAGTGGCGTCGGTGGCAGTGCCACCACATCACGGTCAAACACTTGCAGCACTTCGCCGGTTTCAGCGTCAACGACGCCCAAGATGCCTTCAATGGGCCGAGCAAGGGCAGGGTGCAACATGTCAGCGGTCGTAAAGCAGGGTACCTTCAGAATGTGACGATTGCTCTCATTCCCGCCCGGAAAATAGCCAGCTGAATTCGGGGTGCAGAGGATGCTCTTGCTGAAGGTCAACCCACGTTTCTTGAGTGCCGTCAGAAATCGGTCGTCCTTGATGAAGGCATCTCTGGCGCGGGTCCAGTTGTCCTCAAGTACGATTGGATGTTTTCCTGGGCGATCAACAGACGATATCAGTTTGCCGCCCGTGATGTTCACTACAGCTTCACTGGTTTTCATGTTTCGGCGAATGATGACGAAGGCTTGTCGCTCCGGCAGTGGTTTATCAGGCGTCCAGGCCTTCACCACATGCTTCGCTGGCTCCAGCAAAGTCATTGCACCAAGTTCCGTCTTGTCATCGATTGCACCGGCATCCCGCAGGATTTTGGCCGCAGAGACCACCTCCTCAGCCGTGAGCGCATCCAGGGGGGAAAAGACAGTAATGGGTTCAGTCTTTTCTGTCTCTTGCGCAAAAACATGCAAAGGGTGAGCAGAAACAACAACGGCAAGAATACAAAGAAATATTTTCATGCCGGACACAATAGTTGATTCTCAATTCGGAGCGCAGTGGCATCGCCGCGATTGACATTCCCTCTCCGTCAGACGCTTGGGCATCTGCCACCTCTCTCGCAAGCGGGCGAGGAGGAAGTTTCTTTTCCTCGCCCGCTTGCGGGAGAGGTGGCATCGCGTAAGCGATGACGGAGAAGGAATGCCTCGCGCTCAATATTTCCGCAGCAATCCGATCAACTTGCCCTGCACGCGCACCCGGTCGGGTCCGAAAATGCGGGTTTCGTAAGCGGGATTGGCGGCCTCAAGGGCGATGGACTCACCCTTCTTGCGCAGACGCTTCAAGGTGGCTTCCTCTTCGTCGACCAGAGCCACAACGATATCCCCGTTGATCGCCGCATCACCTTTGCGGATGACCACGGTATCGCCGTCAAAGATGCCAGCCTCAATCATTGAGTCGCCCTTGACTTCGAGGGCAAAGTGCTCACCACCACCCAGCATTTCCGGCGGCACGTTGATGTTGGCGGTATGATCCTGAATGGCAGCGATGGGCACACCGGCTGCGATGCGTCCCATCATCGGCACGAAGGTGCTGCGCGGGCCTCCGTCATTTGCGGCGGAGGCTGCGGCCTGGGCTTTGTTGCGTCCAAGGTTGCCTTCGATGACATTGGGCTTGAAATTGCCCTTCTTGTTGGTGGAGAGGCTGGGATTATGGGCATCCGGCAATTTCAACACTTCAAGCGCCCGGGCACGATTGGCCATGCGCTTGATGAAGCCGCGCTCTTCCAGTGCAACGATCAAGCGGTGGACACCAGACTTGGATTGCAGGTTCAAAGCCTCCTTCATCTCCTCAAACGAAGGCGGCACACCTTCCTCTTTCAGGCGGGTGTTGATGAACAGGAGCAGTTCGAGTTGTTTGCGTGTGAGCATGGAGCTTCACCTCTTTTGAAACGGAATCGGAACGTATGCGAAACATTGTTATCATGTTCCGACAATGTTCTGCAAGTGTTTTGTAGTGCGGACGTTAGAAATCCAGCAAAAGAACAGGAACGGAATGGCCTTTTTCGGCTTTTGGCGCGTTTGCCGGTCTTATGATCAGAGCCTGAGAAGACTGCAACGTGCGCTGCATGGACGAATCCTGTGCCGAAAACGGCATCACGATCCGCTTTCCATCCCCGGCCACGATCAAGGTTGCGCGCATGTAATCCTGCCGGTGATCGTTTTCCGGCAGCGTGCCATCCAGAATTGCTGTCGTTTCCTGCTCCGCATCAGGCAATCCTGCAAAGCGATCAAGAAGCGGCTTCAGGAAAATGCGGGCTGTCACCAAAGCGGAAACAGGATTGCCAGGCAGCCCCAGGACATGCGTTTTGCCCTTGCGGCCATACATGAAGGGCTTGCCCGGGCGCAGCGCGATTTTCCAGAAGTCAATCGCAACACCACACGCCCTGAAGGCCGCCTGCACATAGTCATGGTCGCCAACGGAGGCACCTCCCGTGGTCAGCAGCACATCAGCGCTCAGACCCCTGCGAATCGCAGAGATCGTGGCCTTCATGTCATCCTTGACGATGCCGAGATTGACCACTTCAGCCCCAAACTGTTGCACCATTGCGGCTAGTGCATGGCTGTTGGACGACACGATTTGATCCGCACGCGGACGATTTCCCGGCAGCACCAGTTCATCACCTGTTGTGAACAGAACGATCCTGGGCTTGCGAATGACCTTGACGGCAGCTGCGTTGCCAGCGGCAAGGAGTCCGATATCGCGTGGCGTCAACCGCGAAGCTTTCGCCACCAGCAAGTCACCGCGCGCAAAGTCCAATCCTGCGCGTCTGACATTC
>JANNNG010000190.1:0-9074 GCA_031398425.1 Hyphomicrobiales bacterium
CATGAAGCCGGGGCAGAAAATGTATGCCGTCTATGTGTCGACAACACCCAACCCCACATCAGGCTACGTATTCTTTGTGGCTGAGAATGAAGTGCAGGTGCTGGACATGTCGGTTGAAGACGGCTTGAAACTTGTGATTTCCATGGGGCTGGTGTTTCCGGAAACGCCACTTGCTGCGATTGAAGAAGTACAGGTGGTCAAGCGGCGGAAGAGATAGAATTCCCTCTTCGTCTCGCTGCGCTCGTCACCTCTCCCGCAAGCGGGCGAGGAGATGCTTTTCCTCGTCCGCATGCGGGGTGTGGTGGCATCGCGTCAGCGATGACGGAGAGGGAATTTTCCTTAAAACACTGCCCGCAACCCCTCCAACGCTTCCACCTGCGTCAAGTTCATATGCAACGGCGTCACTGATATCCTCTTGTTGAACACGGCAGCAAGGTCGGTTCCTGCGGGGGGCGAACCGCGTTCCCGTGCAAACCCCAGCCAGAAGTAATTGCGGCCCCGCGCGTCCATGCGCTCATCGACGGTGAGAAAATTCTGGTCGCGCTTGCCTTGCATGGTGACATCGACCCCTGCCACATCATCGGGGCGGCAGTCGGGGAAGTTGACGTTGACCAGGGTGCCGGGGCCGAAGGTGAAGCCCATGAGTTTTTTGACAATGTTGGCACCATGGGCTTCGGCTACGGCGAAACTTTCGCCATTGCCGTGAATGCCAGTGACTTGTGAGAGGGCGATGGATTTGATGCCGAGCGATGTGCCTTCCATGGCGGCGGCAATCGTGCCGGAATAAGTCACGTCATCGGCAATGTTCTGGCCACGATTGACGCCGGAGAGAATGAGATCAGGATTACCCGGCATGATCTTGCGCACCGCCATGATCACGCAATCGGTCGGTGTGCCGGACACTTCAAAGCGGCGGTCGGCCAGTTTGTGATAGCGCAGCGGATTGGACAGGGTGAGCGAGTGCCCTGCCCCGGAGCGCTCTTCATCCGGCGCCACCACCCACACATCATCGGAAATAGCACGCGCGATGTATTCCATAGTCACAAGGCCGGGGCCGTGAATGCCATCATCGTTGGTGACGAGGATGCGCATCACTTCACCGCGATGCGGGTCATGCCGCCCATGTAGTTGTGAAGGACATCGGGGATCGTCACGCTGCCATCGGCGTTCTGGTAGTTCTCGAGAATGGCAACCAAGGTGCGACCTACGGCAAGACCAGAGCCATTCAGTGTGTGTACAAAGCGCGTGCCCTTGCCTTCCTTCGGTTTGTAGCGTGCATCCATGCGGCGGGCCTGAAAATCTCCGCACACGGAGCATGACGAGATTTCACGGAACGCGTTCTGGCCAGGCAACCAGACTTCAAGATCATAGGTCATGCGCGCACCAAAGCCCATGTCACCGGCGCAAAGGCGCATGACTCTGTAATGCAGATTGAGGCCTTGTAAAATGCTTTCGGCAGCAGCGGTCATGCGTTCGAGTTCTTCTCGGGACCGTTCGGGCGTTGTGATAGACACGAGTTCGACCTTGGTAAACTGGTGCTGGCGGATCATGCCGCGCGTATCGCGCCCAGCGGACCCTGCTTCAGCTCGAAAGCATGGCGTGCAAGCGGTGAGGCGCATTGGCAGTTGCGCTTCGTCGAGTATGGTTTCGCGCACAAGATTGGTGAGCGAAACTTCGGCAGTGGGGATGAGCCAGCGCCCATCGGTGGTTTTGAACAGGTCTTCTGCAAACTTGGGCAATTGACCTGTGCCGAAGACAGAGGCGTCATTCACCATAAGTGGAACATTGTGTTCGGTGTAGCCGTTTCTCTCCGTCTGGGTGTCAAGCATGTATTGCGCGAGAGCACGCTCGAGTTTAGCGAGTGGTCCCTTGGTGACGACAAAACGTGTGCCGGAAATCTTCGCGGCACTTTCAAAGTCCATCATCTTGAGTGTTTCACCCACGTCGAAATGCTGGCGCGGTTCGAAGTTGTGCCCGGGCGGATTGCCCCAGCGGCGCACTTCGATGTTGCCGTGTTCATCGTAACCGTCGGGCACTTCGTCCAAGGGTAGATTGGGAATAGCCGCAAGTATTTCATTGAGTTTTGACGTCAGCTCACGTTCTTCTTCTTCACCTCTTGCTATTCTTAACTTCAATGTCGCTACTTCGATTTTTGCATCGTCCGCCCGATTTTTGTCTCCGTTCTTAATCGCGTCACCGACTTCTCTGGAAAGTACATTGCGACGATTCAAACACTCTTGCAGGGTGTTCTGCGTAGCACGCAATTGTTGGTCGAGACCCAGGACAGAAGCAGACGCCCTGCCGATACCTCTTCGAGCCAAGCCATCTTCAAATGCTCCAGGGTTTTCGCGGATGGCTTTGATGTCGTGCATGGTGTTCGTTCTCTGAATTTGTCATTGCCGCACTTGTTGCGGTCATCCATGGTGCAGCGAGGAGGATTTACACGGATAGTGCAACGCCTAGGGAGCGATGGATTACCGCAACAAGCGCGGTAATGACAACACTATGAATTGGGCAACTTCGCCTGGGCTTTCGCAGCCTCGGCAGCTGCTTCTGCGGCCTCTTCTGCTGCTTCCTTTGCATCTTTCTTGGCGCGTGCAGCATTTCTGCGCTTTTCGAGGAACGACACGGCAAACACTGCAAGTTCGTAGAGCAGCCCCAAGGGCACCGCCATCGCCAGCATGGAAATGGGGTCCGGCGGCGTGATGATGGCAGCAAGCGCGCACACGCCAACAATGGCAAAGCGGCGACCGGAGCGAAGTTGAGCGGATGAGACGACACCGATCTGGCCCAGCAGTGTCAAGACGACTGGCAACTGGAATGTCAATCCGAAGGCGAGGATCAGCATCATCACAAAATCGAGATAGGCTTCGATATCGGGCATGAGTTGGATACCGGCTTGCCCATCAGTGCCGGTTCCAGCAGCAAGGGAATAGAAAAACGAGATGGCAACCGGCAGCAGGAAGAAATAGACGAGAGCCGCGCCCATGATGAAGAAGATCGGTGTGGCAACAAGGTAAGGCAACAGAACCTGGCGCTCGTGCTTGTAAAGTCCCGGTGCCATGAACTTGTACATCTGTGTGGCCATCAGCGGGAACGCAATGAAAATGCCGCCGAACATGGCAATCTTCAGTTTCACCAGAAACACACCGAGGAGTTTGATGGAAATCAGGCTGACGTCGGTGCCTGTGCCCCATTTGAAGGGCTTGATCAGCAGTGCCAGGATGTCTGACGAAAAATAGAAACTGGCCAGAAATGCAATGGCAAATCCTGCAACCGACCATACCAGCCTGGTGCGCAACTCCAGAAGATGATCTAGCAGCGGCGCTTCTGAAGCGTCGATTTCGTCCTTGCTCATGGGCTGGCGGCAACCTTGGTGCCAGCCACACGGGTTTCGCCTTCGGCAGTCGTTGAACCGAAGTAAGATTCGAAATCCTTCTGCGAGGTCGAGAGTGCGTAAGATGAGGATGGCGAGAGTGTTGCAGGAGCTGTCACGCCGCCCGGTGCAGAAACAGTGTTTGTCATGACCGATTTCATTTCGGTCAGATCCTTTTTCAAACCGTCCACGCCTGCATCTTTCATGGCAGCATCGACGTGGCCCTGGAACTCGCGCGCCATGCCCTTGGCCTTGCGCATGAACTGGCCAAATGTACGCAACACTTTCGGCAAGTCCTTCGGGCCGATGACGATGATCGCGATCACGGCAAGCACAAACATTTCGGAATAGCCGACGCCGAAATCAAACATGTTTCATGCCCCTGCGGGATCAGGCGTTCAGCTTTTGACTTTATCGGCGGCTTGCTTGACGGCATCGCCCGCGTCATTGGCCAGGGACTTGGCATCGGCGGCGGCAGCTTCCGTCGGATCGTCGGCCATGCCCTTCTTGAAACTCTTGATGCCCTTGGCCACATCGCCCATGAGGTCAGACACCTTGCCCTTGCCACCGAACAACACCAGCACGACGACCAGCAAGATCACCCAATGCCACCACGAAAAGCCACCCATATCACTCACTCCTGAAATACTCTGTGTCAGCGGTTATCGCAGAAAGCGAAAGCCGCCGCAACCGATCATAAGATTACAACTCAACCATCCGCATTGAAGATGTGGGTGTCCTCGCCGGTCAAGGCAAGGCCCACGTCGCCCATCCCGGTGTGATTTGCATGAATCAACAAGAGTTGATCGGTGGATTGGAGACGCACCACAATGCGGCGAGTGACGCCGAGGTCCCGATTTTCAACAATTGTGGCTAAATTGCCTTTGTTCAAGGTGATGGCATTGGGTGCGATCATCACTTCCACAAGGGTGCCGCTGGCGAAATTTTTGGCGGCGATCATGCCAAGCGGTGTTGTCACCCGGCCGTTGTCAACCACAGCGTTGAAGATGTTATAGTTGCGAAAAAAGCGGGCGACATTGCGGCTGTTGGGATGGTGGATCAGTTCATTGGGGGGTCCGCTTTGGGCAATGCGTCCCGCTGCCATGACGTGAATGGTGTCAGCGATTGCCAAGGCTTCATCCGGGTCGTGGGTCACCAGCAGGGCTGTTGCTCTGGTCTCGCGCAGCAGGGCCAGGGTTTCCTCACGCACGGTTTCCTTGAGGCGTTGGTCAAGTCCGGAAAACGGTTCGTCCAACAACACCACCTGCGGACGCGGCACAATGGCGCGGGCGAGCGCCACGCGCTGTTGCTCACCTCCGGAAAGTGATGTCGGGTATCGTGTGACGGCATGACCAAGGCCCACGCGTTCCAGCGCCATGGCCGCAACGCGCAAGGCTTCGCGGCGCTCCAGGGCATAAAGCCCGTAGGCTACATTCTCTTCGGCCGTCATATGCGGAAACAGGGCAAAATCCTGAAACACCAGACCGATGTTGCGCTTTTCCGGAGGCAGGAAGCGGCTGGGGCCAGCGATTTCCATGTCATCCAGCAAAATCCGACCCGCTGTTGGCCGAAGAATGCCCGCAGCCAGGCGCAGCACGGTGGTTTTACCGCAGCCAGAAGGACCGAGCAGACAGGCAATCTTTCCAGATTGGGCCAGAAGGTTGATGTCCGAAAGAATTTGCTTGCCCCGTGTGGCATAACTCACGCTGTCAAACTGCACCTCGCCAGCGAATACGGGGCCTGCCTTGCCGGTGACACGCGGGCGCATGGATGAGTCAGTCAATCGGATATCCGTCATGGCGTGTTTCGCATACACGAAAGGGCCGCTTGCGCAAACTCAAGCCGCGATGACGACCTTGTTGCGGCCTTCGCGTTTGGCGGAATAGAGCGCCTGGTCGGCGCGTTTCAACAGCTTTTCAAGTGTGTCGTCAGACCCGTTGAGGGATGACACGCCAACTGAAATCGTGACAGGAACCGGTTGATTGATGCCACATTCGAAAGACTTCGAAGCCACGGAGCGACGCAGACGCTCGGCGATCCGGCTGGAAAGGTCAGGTGCTGTATTCGGCAGCACCATGATGAATTCCTCGCCGCCCACGCGGCAGCAAAGATCGACACTGCGCGTATTTGCTTTGAGCCGCACAGACAATTCCTGCAGCACTTTGTCGCCAATGTCATGGCCATAGGTGTCGTTGATGGCTTTGAAGAAATCGACATCCACCGCCACCACTGAAAGGGCCTTGCCGCGGTTGATATAATGTTCAATCAGGTGATTGAGATGAGTTTCGAGATAGCGGCGGTTATAAAGCCCGGTCAGCGGATCGGTAATGGCCATTTCGATGGAGGCCTTGACGGACGCACGAAGACGCTCGGTGTAACGATAGCGCCTGATCTGTGTAGAGACGCGCGCTTTCAGTTCCTGCCGGTCCACGGGACGCATGAGGTAGTCATTCACACCCATATCGAGTGCCCGCAACAGGCCAGGCTGGTTGTCGGGGTCAACGATGACCAGAATGGGCGTTTGGCGCGTTGCTTCCATCGACTTCAATTGCGAGCAAAGGCGAAGCCCATCATAATGTTCGCTGTCGAAACTCACGATCACGAGTTCATAGGGGTTGACGCTGTCCTGGGCGGCATCAATGGCCTCTTGGTGGCCTGTCACACGGATGATCGTATGCTTGTTTTCGAAACAGGCAATGACGCGCTCGGCTGAAGATTCGCGCGGATCAACCAGCAGCACACGGCCTGATGCATCACCGTCGCGGAAATCATCCCGCCCGATCATGCCGATGGGGCTGCCAGAACTGGAGCGCACACGCAGTTCATCGGTCAACATTTTCAAGCGCACCAGGCTTTTGATACGGCAGAACAGTGCAATGTCATTGACAGGCTTGGTCAGAAAATCATCGGCCCCTGCTTCGAGCCCGCGCACGCGGTCTTCCGGCTGGTCGAGGGCTGTGACCATGACAACAGGAATGTGTTGCGTGGCTGCGTCAGCCTTGATGCGCTTGCACACTTCAATGCCATCAATGCCCGGCATCATCACATCGAGCAGCACGATGTCAGGCTTCGTCCGCTGAATGGCTTCCAGTGCGTCAAACCCGTTCATGGCCGTCACCACGTCGAAATATTCGGCCGTCAGCTTGGCTTCGAGCAGCCGCACATTCGCCAGAATGTCATCAACAACGAGGACGCGGGCTGTCATTGTTTTGTCTTCAGGAATCCATCGATGGTTTGCAGAAAGCTCATGACTGAAATAGGTTTGGAAATGTAGGCCTCGCAACCACCTTCGCGGATTTTCTGCTCGTCACCCTTCATGGCAAAAGCAGTGACGGCGATCACGGGAATGCGACGCAACTGGTCGTCCTCCTTGAGCCACTTCGTGACTTCGATGCCAGAGACTTCCGGCAATTGAATATCCATCAAAATGAGGTCGGGATTGTGTTTGCGTGCCATGTCAAGGGCAGACAGGCCATCACGGGTCTGCACCACGCGGTAGCCATGGGCTTCCAATAGGTCGTTGAACAGTTTCATGTTCAACTCATTGTCTTCTACCACCAGTACGGTCTTTTGCATGGGCATTCGGTTTCCGGAAACGTCCACTGGGGTTGCTTCGATCGGTTTGTGATAGTCCATTTGGGCTCCAGAAAGATGTCCGGGAATCTGGACGTGACACTGATTCCACTTATTCTTCGATGGGTTTTGCCTTATGAGCCGTAACCAACTTATTAAACGCCGCGTTAATTTGATGACGGCTGGTTAACCATTGGAGAACGGGGTGCGCCCGAAAACTTCACAAAACACCGGAAATTCCAACGATATCGCATTGTTATACATGGCCTATCTTGCCTCTGACGATGAAAGGCTGGGGCAATTCTGCAATCTCTCAGGCTTGGGCCAGAGCGAACTCACAGCGCGCCTGACGGACCCGTCGTTTCAAGCTTTTCTGCTGGACTTTCTGTTGCAGGATGAGCAGGAACTGCTGGCCTTTACGGCCCAACAGGGCCTGAAGCCAGAAACCATCATGATCGCCCGATCAAAGCTACCCGGATTTTCCCATGATTGACCCCTTCACGCAACGCCAGCTCCACGCCTTGAAAATCGATGCCGCGCGACCACTCGTCATCAGCGACGTTGACGATGTGGTGGTACACTTTCTGCGAGGCTTTGATGCCATGCTGGCCAGTATTGATCATGTGCTGGAAGCCAACAGTTTTGCACTGAATGGCAATGTGGTGCACCGCCACACGCGCGCAGAAATGCTGACGGAGGAAGTGGCAAAGCTGGTCGATGATTATTTTGTCCATCATACAGAACATATGGAAGCTATTGACGGCGCAGTTGATTCGCTGTTGCAGCTCTCAAGCGATGCAACAGTGGTCATGCTCACCAACCTGCCCCATCACGCCCGGGACAAGCGCATACGCAATCTCATCAAGCACGGGCTGCCCTTTCCTGTTGTCACCAATTCAGGTCCGAAAGGTCCTGCCATCAGGCACCTTGCAGATCGCACAAGCGGCCCGACGGTCTTCATTGATGACAGCCCGAATTTTGTAAAGTCTTCCCATGAGTCCGCACCGGATGTGAAGATCGTGCACTTTCTGCACGATGAACGTTTCAAGAAGCTGCACGCCCCGTTTGATTTTGTGTCGCACACGACGGGGGACTGGGGCGATGCTAAACGACATATTGCAGGGTTGATTGCCTAAACGGTGACGCCGCGCTAAGAACGTCTCGTGAACAATATAAAGCCACCGGGTTTCTGCCGCGACTGTCTGGCTGATACCACAGCCGGTGAGCTGCGCTGTGTCCTATGTCATTCGCCCCGACTTTTGCGTCACACAGAGTTGCATCAGCTGTCCATTGCACACATCGACTGCGACGCGTTTTATGCCGCCGTCGAAAAGCGCGACAACCCTGCCCTTGCTGATGTGCCGTTGATTGTGGGAGGCGGCACGCGCGGCGTGGTGTCGACCTGTTGCTACATTGCGCGCATTCGCGGTGTGCGCTCAGCCATGCCCATGTTCAAGGCCTTGAAACTGGCCCCCGATGCCGTGGTCGTCAAACCTGACATGGCGAAATATGCTGCGGTTGGAAAGCAGGTCCGTGAAATGATGCTTGCGGTGACGCCGGCCGTGCAACCAATCTCCATTGACGAGGCGTTTCTGGATTTGACGGGTACGACGAAACTGCATGGCCGAATTCCTGCGAAGACCTTGGCGAAGTTGATCAATGATGTGGTGGCAAGCATCGGCATCACCGCCTCGGTGGGCCTCGCTCCCAACAAGTACCTCGCCAAGGTCGCGTCAGACTTGCAAAAGCCGCGCGGCTTTTCGGTTATTGGCAAAGCCGAAGCGAAAGGCTTTCTGGCTTCAAGGCCTGTCGGCCTGATCTGGGGCGTCGGCAAGTCGTTTCAGGGCAGGCTCAATGGCGATGGCATTCACCTGATGGGGCAATTGCAAGGCATGGAGCGCAATGACCTGATGGCACGCTATGGCAGCATGGGGTCAAGACTTTACTACCTCTCTCGCGGCGAAGACATGCGCAGTGTCGAAACAGATGATGAGTCAAAGTCAATCAGCGCGGAAACCACGTTCAACACAGATATTTCCGATGCCGAAGAACTGTCAGCCATCCTGTGGCAGCTGAGTGAAAAAGTGGCGCGGCGTGCGAAAATGGAAGCCGTGGAGGGCCACAC
>JANNNG010000196.1:0-4116 GCA_031398425.1 Hyphomicrobiales bacterium
GGCGTTCGTCTGATCGGCAAGGAAAAGTTCACGGCCAAGCTCGCCTTCGAAGTATACCACGCCAGTGCAGGCGCTGTTGCCGCAGTAGAAAAAGCGGGCGGCAGTGTGAAAATGACGAAGCCCGTGGAAGAGCCGAAGAAGACGTAAGACTTCGCGGTCAGCCACAGACCGTCATTCCAAACGCCCGCCCTTTGCGGGCGATTTGGAACCCCGCTTTGTGGGTTGTGTAAATCAAGAAAGCGGGGTTCCAGCTCGCGCTCCGCAAGAGTTGCGCTTGGCTGGAATGACGTTTGTCGTGGCTTGACTCGGTGCTTCGTCATGCGTGGAAATTCAGTGTTGATCAATTTCAGTCTGTCCCCCATATCTAGCGGTCAGACCTAAAGGATACGATAGATAATGGCATCAGCAGCTGAACAACTTGCGGCGAATTTAAGTTTCAGCGCGCTTGCCAAATCCGAGGAATTGAAGAAACGCATCTGGTTTACATTGGGTGCATTGATCGTGTACCGCCTCGGCACCTACATTCCCATTCCCGGCATCAATTCGATAGCCCTCGAACAATTCGCCACCCAGAATGCCTCGGGTATTCTGGGCTGGGTCAACGGGCTTGCTGGTGGTGCGCTGGGCCGCATGGCGATTTTCGCGCTCAACATCATGCCTTACATCTCGGCATCAATCATCATGCAGTTGATGACCACCGTGTCACCAACACTGGAAGCCTTGAAAAAGGAAGGCGAATCCGGCCGCAAGAAGATCAATCAGTACACCCGCTATGGCACAGTTTTTCTCGCCGCCATCCAGGCCTACGGTATCGGCGTGGGATTGCAGGCACAAACCGGCATCGTCTCGAATCCCGGGCCGTTCTTTCTGGCGTCTACTGTCATCACCTTGACAGGCGGCACGTTGTTCCTGATGTGGCTGGGAGAACAGATCACGTCTCGCGGTATCGGCAACGGCATATCGCTGATCATCTTTGCAGGCATTGTGGCAGGTTTGCCGTCAGGCGTTGCAGCACTTCTTGAATTGGGTCGCACCGGGCAGATGAGCATGTTTCTCATTCTCGGCATACTCATCATGGCCTTTGTTGTCATCGCCTTCATCGTCTTCTTTGAGCGCGCACAACGACGCTTGCTCATCCAGTATCCGAAGCGGCAAGTGGGCATGCGCATGTCGCAGGCCGAAAGTTCGCACATGCCGCTGAAGCTCAACACGGCCGGCGTCATTCCGCCGATCTTTGCATCGTCGCTGCTGTTGCTGCCCATCACGGTGGCCAACTTCAGCGCGGGCAAGGGTCCGGACTGGCTGAACAGTCTCACGGCCTTGCTGGGTCATGGCCAACCGTTGTTCTTGCTGTTCTACGGCGCGCTGATCGTGTTCTTCTGTTTCTTCTATACATCGATCCAGTTCAACCCGAAGGAAACAGCGGACAATCTGAAAAAGTCCGGCGGATTTATTCTGGGCATCAGACCCGGTGAGAAAACAGCCGAGTACATCGACTGGATCCTGACTCGCATCACCATGATCGGTGCCGCCTATCTAGTGCTGATCTGTCTGCTGCCGGAATTGCTGGTGGGATACTCCGGCATTCCCTTCTACTTTGGTGGCACTTCGCTTTTGATCGTCGTCTCTGTAACGCTCGACACCGTATCGCAATTGCAGGGCCACATGCTGGCCCAGCAATATGGCAAGCTGTTGCAGAAGGCATCGCTCAGGAGCGGCAAGAAATGAATCTGATCCTTCTGGGGCCACCCGGAGCAGGTAAGGGTACGCAAGCCAAATTGCTCGAACAGGGCAGGGGCATGAAGCAGCTCTCCACCGGGGACATGCTGCGCGCCGCCATCGCCCAAGGCACCGAGATCGGCTTGAAAGCCAAGGCCATCATGGACCGGGGCGACCTTGTGTCCGATGACGTGATCATCGGTATCGTGGCGGATCGCATGGCCAAGCCCGACGTGGCTAAAGGCGTGGTATTCGACGGTTTTCCAAGAACACCGGCACAGGCCGCGGCCCTCGATAAAATGCTTGCATCGACAGGCCAAAAGCTGCATTCGGTCATCGAAATGAAGGTGGATGATGAGGCGCTGGTCGCCCGCATCGCCGGACGTTTTACCTGCAAGACCTGTGGAAAGGGCTATCACGACACGTTCGCCCCCACGAAGATTGACGGGACATGTGATTCCTGTGGGGGACATGAGTTCGTTCGCCGCCCGGATGACAACGAGAAGACGGTTCGTGACCGTCTGACCGTATACAACACGCAGACCGCCCCCCTGGTGGATTATTACCGGGAAACGGGGAAGCTGCATGTGGTGGACGGTATGGCTGAGATTGGTGCTGTAACCAGCGCCATCGGGGCTGTGCTGGACAAGTTGGCTTGAGTTTGCCCGCGCCGAAAGGCGTGAAACAGGCAAACTCCCAACCCATCGGAAGGCGTTTCACAGCGCCGGACAGAAATACGCAATCCTTGGGTTGACGCCACGGCGATTCACCTCTAAGGCCAAGCGCATTCTCAGTCCAACGCAGGCCAGCTTTGAGGGTTTACACCTTCCGAGCGCGGCCTTAATCGTTTGAGACAAGGGCTTATTGGTCTTTTTCTTGAGATGCAGACACGGGGCGTGAAATGCCCCCAACGAACTGGAGACCAACCCCGTGGCCCGTATTGCAGGCGTCAATATTCCAACCAACAAGCGCGTTGAAATCGCGCTCCGCTACATTCACGGCATTGGCCCGGTGAATGCCAAGATCATTTGCAACGAAGTCAAAATTCCAGACGCCAAGCGCGTCAACGAATTGTCTGACGCCGAAGTTCTGGCCATCCGAGAAATCATTGACCGCGACTACATCGTCGAAGGCGACCTGCGCCGCGAAGTGTCGATCAACATCAAGCGCTTGACCGATCTTGGCTGTTACCGTGGCATGCGCCACCGCAAGGGTCTGCCCGTGCGTGGCCAACGTACTCATACCAATGCCCGCACCCGCAAGGGCCCCGCCAAGCCGATTGCCGGCAAGAAGAAATAAGGAAGACCGTCAAACATGGCTAAAGAAGCTGCAGGCCGCGCCAAGCGCAAAGAACGCAAGAATGTCTCATCCGGCGTTGTGCATGTGAACTCCTCGTTCAACAACACCATGATCACCATCACCGACGTTCAGGGCAACACCATTTCATGGGCCTCGGCTGGCAAGCTGGGTTTCAAGGGTTCGCGCAAATCCACTCCCTATGCCGCCCAGGTGGCGGGTGAACAGGTGGCCAAGGCTGCCATGGAACACGGCATGCGCACGGTTGAAGTGGAAGTCTGCGGTCCAGGTTCGGGCCGCGAATCAGCACTCCGCGCCTTGCAAGCCGCCGGTCTTCAGGTGACGTCGATCCGCGATGTGACGCCGATTGCCCACAATGGTTGCCGCCCACCAAAGCGTCGCCGCGTTTGATGTTTTGGTCTTGCTTGCGCGTGTCAGCGCAGGCGTTGTTTGAAATTAGAAAGTGGGCAGGGCCACCTGTCCGGAGGCACACGGGAAGATGAACATGCAAGTCAATCAAAAGAACTGGCAAGAACTGATCCGTCCGAGCAAGATTGATATCCAGCCGGGCAAGGACAAGCGTCGCGTGGCGACCGTGGTGGCTGAGCCACTGGAGCGTGGTTTTGGAACCACCTTGGGCAATGCGCTGCGTCGCATCCTGTTGTCGTCACTGCAAGGTGCAGCAGTGACGTCAGTCCACATCGATGGCGTTTTGCACGAGTTCTCGTCCATCGCTGGTGTGCGCGAAGACGTGACCGACATCATCCTGAACATCAAGGAAATCGCTTTCGCGATGCACGCTGAAGGACCCAAGCGACTTTCCTTGCGCAAGGAAGGCCCCGGCATTGTTCGCGCCGGCGACATTCAGCAGATTGCAGATGTGCAGGTGTTGAACCCTGAACATGTCATCTGCACCCTCGACCAAGGCGCTGAAATCCGTATGGAATTCAATGTCATGAACGGCAAGGGCTATGTGCCAGCCGACAAGAACCGCCCGGAAGATGCACCCATCGGGCTCATCCCCGTTGACTCGATCTATTCGCCCGTGCGCAAGGTGTCCTACCGCGTGGAAGCCACCCGCGAAGGCCAGGTTCTGGACTA
>JANNNG010000252.1:0-10432 GCA_031398425.1 Hyphomicrobiales bacterium
GCCCTCTCGATCTGGACGGCGGGCCGTGCATGGCATCTTGAGCGGCGCTTGGCGCGCGGCCAGGATGTGGACACACCGCATTTCGGCGTGTTCCACTATTTCCGCAAAGGTGCTTGAGACTGAAAAAACGGGCAGAAAAACATGTCGATTTGGCAACGCATTGCCGGAGCCGTCCAGGATGTAGGCGATACGGTTTCTGGCTATTTTGGTGATACCAAGCCACCGGAGAAATCGGTTGCCTTCACCATCGGCATGATCGCACTCGGGGCCAAGATGGCACGTGCCGATGGCGCTGTGACCCGCGATGAAATGGCAGCTTTTGGCCAGGTTTTCCAGGTTCCCGAGAAAGATCGTGCCGCTGTGCAACGCGTGTTCGATCTTGCGAAACAGGATGTGTCCGGATTTGAAACCTATGCCAGTCAGGTTGCTGCACTGTTTGCTCCGGGTTCTGACATGCTTGAAAATGTCATCGACGGACTGTTTCACATCGCCAAGGCTGACGGCGCAGTCCACGAAGACGAACTGGCATTTCTTCAGCGCATCTCTGAGGTCTTTGGCTTTGACCAGAAGGCCTTCAATCGCATTCGGGCGCGGCATGTTCTACTCGCAGATGACCCCTATGAGATTCTGGGCGTGACGGCTGATATGTCATTTGAAGACATTCGCAAGGTCCACCGCAAACTGGTGCGCGAACTCCACCCCGACAAACATGTGGCCAATGGCATGCCGGAAGAACTGGTGCTGATTGCGACGGAACGTCTGGCGCGCATCAACGAAGCTTTTGATCGTATCAAGAAAGCCGCGAAGGCGTGAAGGGGTCGAGTCTCGTTGACCGTTATCAGGAATCTCCCAACTTCGAAATGCGGGCGGAAGGCAAAAGTCCTCAGTTGTTGATTTTGCACTACACCGGAATGGCCACGGGCCAGGCCGCAGTAAACTGGCTGTGCAATCCGGAATCCCGGGTGTCGTGTCATTATCTGGTCGATGTGGATGGCAAAATTGTGCAGATTGTCGATGAAGAATACCGTGCATGGCACGCCGGCACATCAAGCTGGCAAGGCGAGATCGATATCAATTCGACCTCCATCGGCATTGAAATTCAGAATATCGGGCACAGCGCTGGTTGTCCGGTTTTTCCTGACGTTCAAATGCAGCGTGTTGCAGAACTCAGTCTCGACATCATGCAGCGACATGGATTGAGCCCGCATCATGTACTTGGTCACAGCGACGTGGCACCCGGAAGAAAGATTGATCCGGGTGAAGCCTTTGACTGGAAGTTTCTGGCACAACAGGGGATCGGACAAATGATCTCGGCGCCAGCGGAAGCGACATCAATCGCGAGCGTTGCCGACGTGCAAACACTGTTGAACGCGCTTGGCTACGGGATGACCAGCACGCAAGAGAGTATAGACCGCACGCGCATTGTGATCGAAGCAGTGCAACGGCGCTATCGCAGTTTGCGCGTTGACGGCAAGATTGATGGAGAAACGACGGACATTGTACGCCGCTTGTTGGCCTCGCTGCCGAACCACTAGTTTTCCGCCGGTAACAGTCTGGTGGCGCAGAGTTTGATCAGGCCCTGAAAATCAGCGTCGGCCAGGGGATAGACTGCCTTGTGCTTGCCCAGGTCGACTTCAAATCGTTCGGCATCGTTCAACGCGTTAAGAATTTTTACTTCAGGACGAAGCCGCGCTTCAACGGTCTTTGTACCTTCGTTGTTGTTGACCTTGGCATCCAGTGGGAAACTTTCTGCCCCAACCAGCAGTGTGAGCTTGGGACGTTTTTCACGTCCTTGAAATGGACTGAACAGGCTGATGCCCTGCTGACCTGACTTGCACCAGAAGCTGATGCCTACATCGTCGGTGTTGGGCACGCCAAAAGCCAGAAACACTTCTTCGCCCGCAGCATCCAACAGCCATTGACGCTCCTGTGCGCGAGCAGGCTGCGAAACAACAACTGCAAGTGTGAGCAGCAAAACGCGAAACATGGTTGACCCCCTGAGTGAAGCGCTTCTAAGCCCTGTGCCGACGCAATTCCAGCACAGTCTATTTCGGCTGGTGTGCCAGGAACTCCGTCAACAATTTCAGATTTCTGGTATTTGACTTGAAAAACATGTCGAAAATATCGCCAAGCACAGGAATACTGCCCACACCAAAATCAATGCCGGAGTTTGCTGCCATCCTGAGCAGAAGGGCATTGGGTGCGCCGACTTTGCGTGCCAGCATGAGTGTGTAGAGTGAGACACAGAGATTCAAGGCGTCACCCACACCCGGAACGAGACCGGCAACCGAATCCATGCCAAAGCGCCATTTGGTGAAAGGAATGCGCCAGGCTGTGTCCATAACACGCGCCAGCCGCTCAATCCGCTTCAGTGCTTTCAGCCGTTCAACCTCAGTCATCACAATGTCCTGCTTCCGGTTGCGAGAGATGGCCCTGCTTGACGCGATTGCAAGGTTTTATTGACGCGGCACCAGCGAATGCCTAACCCCCGCCTGCCAGTTGGCCGGGTGACCGCTGCCGCAACACCCGAAAGGGCGCGGTGGAGGAAAGTCCGGGCTCCACGGAAAAACGGTGCCGGATAACGTCCGGCGGGGGCAACCCCAGGGAAAGTGCCACAGAGAACGAACCGCCCGCCTTCGCCTTCGGGCTTCGGCGCGGCAAGGGTGAAAAGGTGCGGTAAGAGCGCACCGCGCGGCTGGCAACAGCAACGGCATGGCAAACCCCACCGGGAGCAAGACCGAATAGGGGTGGCGCGATGGTCGAAAGGCCATCAGGCTTTTCCGGCCCAGACCACCCGGGTTGGTTGCGCGAAGCTGCTGGCAACAGCAGCTCCAGATGAATGGTCACCGCGCTGGGAAACCAGCAAACAGAACCCGGCTTACAGGCCAACTGGCAGTTTTTTGGGGGAGCGTTGCATGACGAACCCCGCGTTGATACAAGCTATAAAGTATTCCCAGGCCCAAATTAAAATCGATTGTACAATCTGGCCTGCACGCCTGCGAAAAACAGGCATGGAAATTACGGAGGAGCAGGCTTGGCTTTGCCGTTCGCAGTTGCGAAGCGAGGGTTTTCGTACTTGGGCACCACAATTCATGAAAGACAGGTACACCAAACTTGCCAACCACCGCTGTTCCAGTCTCGCGGTCAACAGCCAGCGTGATCTCGACCTCGGCCAGATCAAGCCTGCGCAAATGTGAAAGGTCAAAGCCTCGCGGCTTGTACATGCATCCAGTCGAAATTGCGGGAACGCCCAAGGCTGACCCAGCCGTCTGCTTCCCAGGCATCGAACCAGAATCTATAATCGCGGTGAGCCATTGCCGCGCGGTCGCGACCCCATTTCAACTGGTTGCGTTCAGGGTCGAAATCCAGTGCCACAGCCCAGGCATGGGTTGACCAGGTTGAGCCGCCGCGCTTCTTGCGGGCAGCAAAACAGCCACCGAAAAGATCAAGACGCAGGCGCTTCAGTTCAGCGTCACCATAGTGCTGGTGAACACGCTTGAAGACATTTGTGACACTGCTGGCCACCTTCGAATGAACACCAATGCTGCGTACGGTTTGTCTCTTGTCCCAGGCGAGGCGCATCTTCCATGGCACCGCGACTTGCGTCATCGCCGGCTTTCCGGGTTGACCGTAGAAATTGCGCATCTCCTGTTGGTTGCCGCGGTCGCGTGGCCAAGTATGGGGATTGGCGTCTGACGGCTCTTCGTCGCGCCAATTTGGCGGCAAGCTACCCGTGCCGAGAAGTTCGACCATGGACTCATAGGCATGTTGTGTCACCGGCCCCCAGAAACCATCCACTGGATCGCAATCGATGCTTTTGTCCTTGCACATCAGTTGGAAAAGCATGGTGATTTGTCGTTTGGACGCAAGACTTGCCCAATTGGCAGGAAGCTGAGTCTGTTTCGTGGTGAGGGCCTTGGCAACGGCAGCAATTGTGATCGGCCCGAGTGTTCCATCTGTGTTGCCGCTGAACTGCCCTGACGCCTTGAGGTTGGTCTGAACAATCTGGATTGCGCGTTTCAACATGGCAGGCGTTCCTTCTTCTCAGTTGGTATAGGCCTCATGTGATGTCTTGAAAGCAGCATAATCAGCCTTGTATTTTGCGAGTGCTGCCGCATCCTTGTATTTAATGGCAACGACGCGCGTCACACAAAGGCCATCAGGCGTGCGGGTTTCTTCGATACTGCGGGTGTAGCTTTTGTCGCAGGACTGATATGTGTGCCACGTTACAATTCGGCTTTTGCTTTTTGCCTCAGCTGAGGCGATCAGCGTTTCAGTTGATGGGGCACGTTCGAGGTCTTCTGCCAATGCGACCAAGCGTTTCACGGTCAGAAATCTTCGGGTACTGCGATCAGTCCAGACCGGTATTTCTCGCTTCTGGTCCAGCGTGGTCCGCCGCCTGGCGCAAGCGGATTGAATTGAGAAAACTCGATGTTGTCACGTGCGGAAATATTCCGCATCGAGTGCGCTTCAATAACGTCAGCCTTGCGGCCGGGGAAGACGTGATACCCTGCATGCGCAATGCCAACCCAGAATGGCACCTTTTTGAATGAAATGGGTTGGATTTTTTTGAAGCCCACAAGTGCTGTGCCGTTGTCAACCTTGGAGTCGTGGTAGACGCCCTTTTTTTTCACGCTGGCAAAGCGCAATGCATGGCCACCCCACACTGGCATCCACACTTTGCCAGGCTTCAGAGGATTGATAGCCTTATCCTCGGCATCCCACTCGGCATTCTTTGTGGGATCAGGATTCCAGTAATAGATCTTCCACCCCAACTGCTGCAGCATGATTTGCAGGTCGGTGCCGTATAATTTGTTTCCGATCTTCAGTTGGGTGTAGATTTTTTTCCAGGTTGTGCTCATGCCAGTTGCCTTGAAGCCGCGTTCGCACGCCTGCATGGCTAACAGGATGCAAGCCGTTGCAACTTGTTCGTTGGCGAGCTTGATGGGCTTGCCTAGATTCTGCAACGCCTTGATGCGCAGCGCTTTGGTTTTGTATTTGGGATTACGGTCACCGTAATACTTGGACACGCCCCACTTGTCATGAAACGCGATGTGGTCTGCGAAAATTCCGTCGAGAAAATCACTTGCGGCCGTGTTGAAGGCTGTCAGGCTGCCTCGATGTTTTGAGATTTCGGCAGATGTGAACATGTTCTTGGGCACCGTTGAAGCCATGGCTTAACTCCGCTTTCTGATGCCCCGTACGTCCAGTCTAGCGCAGACCAGTTGTTTTTGCAAAGTGGCTGATTTGAGTCTGTGATTTCTGAAGAATGGTGTTTGCGCCAACTCTCCCATTTTGAATTCTCGCAGATAGGCTGCGGTCCTACATTGCAGCTACTGTATTGCAAGTCCGGGATCGATTGGTCACTCGGGTCAGAAAATCATTCTTGGCGACGCTTGGCCCAAAGCTTTACCCACCAAAATGTGCCCCCCTGACTCAGCCCGGAAACCATTTGTTAATATTGGCCAGCGCATTGTCAGTGACTGATTAACCTTCTGTTCATCCTGAATATTTGTCATGTCGCAACCTCTTGAAATGCCAGCAACGGCGAAGACAGGCCATACTCCTGTGCTTCTGGCTGAGGTGTTGGCGGCTCTTCGACCACAGGATGGTGATACCCATGTGGATTTGACCTTTGGAGCGGGAGGGTACTCGACAGCAATTCTGGAAGCCTGCGACTGCAAGGTCATTGCTTTCGACTGTGATCCGTCGGCCATCAGCAACGGTGCGATTTTGGCGGAAAAATATGCCGGACGGCTGCATCTGATTGAGTCTGACTTCGGCGATTTTTCCGATCAACTAGACGGCGAAGCCGTTGATGGTGTTGTCATGGATATCGGCGTCTCCTCCATGCAGCTTGATCAACCCACGCGCGGCTTTTCATTCATGCAGGACGGCCCCCTGGACATGCGCATGGACCAAGCCGGGCAAAGTGCGGCTGACGTTGTGGCCAGATACACGGCCGAGAAACTCGCCGATATCATTTATGTTTTTGGCGAGGAAACAAAATCCCGTGCCATTGGCCGCGCCATCGTCAAGGCGCGCACCGAAGCGCCGATTGTCACGACACGTCAATTGGTGAGTGCGATTGAACGCGCGACTGGCCCGCATCGGCCACACTTGCGCACACACCCCGCCACCAGGACTTTTCAGGCTCTGCGGATTTATGTGAACGATGAACTGGGGCAATTGGTCGATGCTCTCATTGCAGCGGAACAAGCGTTAAAGCCGGGTGGCCGACTTGTGATCGTGACGTTTCATTCGTTGGAAGACCGCATTGCAAAACAGTTTCTCGCGGAACGCAGCGGCAATCTGCCATCTGCATCGCGTTTTGCCCCGGGACCCGTAGCCCTGCGCGAACCAAGCTTTCGCCTGCAGCAAAAAGGCCATGTGGGGCCGAGCGATGCTGAAATTGCAACAAATCCAAGATCGCGATCAGCGAAACTTCGAAGCGCGGTGCGTACGGGTACTGGTGCCTGGGGCACTGCGGGGAATTTTTACAAGTCAGCGCAATCGATGAGGGCCGAGTGATGCTCAAGCTTGCCAACTTCACACTGGTGATTGCAACGTTGGGAACGGCCTCGACACTTTATAATCTTGAACACACCACGCGCGCCCATGAGCGCAGCATTGCCAAGGCTACCGCCGCGCTGGTTGACAATGCCGAGGCCATCAAACTGCTCAACGCTGAATGGAGCAGCCTCACACGGCCCGAGCGCATTCAGCAACTTGCCAAACAGCACCTGGGCATGAAGCAGATCGAACCTGATCAGATCATTACAACCGCGGAACTGCCGCAACGGCTTGAAGCCATGTCCATCATTTCAAAGCCGAATGGAAAGCCCGCCACCATCGACGACATTCTGAAAAAGATGCAATAAGCCATGGCAGAACTACCAGTCATTCAACGCAATCGCAGTCTGAAGGGACAGAACCGTATCAGGCTGCTGGGCCTCGCTTATGTTGTGATGTTCTGCATCATTGGTGCACAGCTTGTGCGTCTTACCGTTTTGAAACCGGAGGAGGGCGAAGCCAATCGCATCGCCCGCGAGGTGGAACGCATCCCTCGGCCTGACATTGTGGATCGCAACGGCGTGGTTCTCGCCACCGATATTTCCGTCGCCTCGCTTTTTTCCGATCCGCGCAAGATCATCGACATGGAAGAAGCAGTTGAATTGATTTCAACCACGTTGCCCGACGTCAATGCTGCTGATCTTCGCAAGAAATTGAGTGCTCCCGGCCGCGCCTTTGTCTGGATCAAGCGGCAGGTGAGCCCGGAAGAGCGCGATGCGGTGTACAATCTCGGTATTCCCGGCGTGGGTTACGTCAATGAACGCAAACGCGTCTACCCGCAGGGAAGGCTTGCGGCCCACACCGTGGGCTATGTCGATGTCGATACCAAGGGCATTGCGGGGATTGAAAAATATCTCGACAACGAAGGGGCCATCTATACGGCGTCGCTTGCAGAGCCCAGCCGTCCGATTTCGGCGCCAGCGCAACTGGCTATGGACGTGCAAGTTCAACACGTGCTTGTCGACGAACTTTCAAAGGCAATTGTCAAATTCAAGGCCATTGCTGGCGGAGCCATTCTCATGGATATCCGCACAGGCGAGGTGATTGCATTGGCATCACTGCCGGACTTTGACCCCAATGCTGAGTCCAAGAACTTTGGACAACACCAGCAGAATCAAATGCTCTCCGGTGTGTATGAACTCGGTTCAGTGATCAAGGCTGTGACTTTCGCCATGGCCTTTGACTATGGCACTGTGACCATGACGTCGCGTTACGATGCCCGCTTTCCCCTCGTCATTGGCAATGCCCGCATCAGCGATTTTCATGCCCAGCGGCGTGTGCTGACGGTGCCTGAAATTTTCACGAATTCCTCCAACATCGGCACGGCAAAAATGGCGCTGGATGTTGGCATCGAGCAGCATCAGGAATTTTTGCAGCGCGTCGGCCTGTTGGATCGCTTGCTGACTGAAGTGCCGGAAACCGCAAAGCCCTTGTTGCCGAAACGCTGGGGCAGGCTGGTCTCGGCAACGGCCTCTTTCGGCCATGGTTTTGCCGTGCAGCCCCTGCAAGGATTATCGGTTGTGACAGGCATTCTGAACGATGGAAACATGGTGCCACCCACCTTCATGCGACGGTCAAAGGAAGAAGCGGATGTGCTGGGCAAACGGATTATCAAATTTTCGGCTTCGAAAAACATGCAGGAACTGTTTCGTCTCAACGCCACCAACGGTACGGCCAGCAAGGCGGATGTGCCGGGCTACCGTGTTGGCGGAAAAACCGGCACCGCTGAAAAAGTTGTGAATGGTCGATACTCCAAGGACAAGCGACTTGCTTCCTTCATCGGCGCTTTTCCGATGGAAGAGCCGCACTATGCCATTCTCGTAATGCTGGACGAGCCCAAGGCGACCCCTGAAACCTATGGCTTTGCCACTTCAGGCTGGAATGCCGTTCCGACAGCGGCCAACATCATTGCGCGGATTGCTCCGCTGTTGGATGTAGCACCGGTATTGACCGATTCCGACAAGGCGAAACTTGAAAAATCACGCAAGGCCAAGAAGGGGTGATGATGGGGCAGAGCCTGAACCATCTCATCCGCAGCGATGCAGACCTGCCGGCGAACGCTGCAAGCCTGTGCATCACAGGCTTGACCGCCGACAGCCGTGATGTGCTGCCGGGCTATTTGTTTGCGGCCTTGCCCGGTGTGAAGGCTGATGGAATGCAGTTCTTGAACGATGCAAAGGCGAAGGGAGCGGTTGCAGCCATCGTTCCACTTTCCGCCGCAGACGTGACCGGATTGCATCTGGTGCGAACTGACAATCCGAGACGATTGCTCGCACTCGCCGCTGCCCGCTATTTCGACAAGCAGCCCGACACGATTGTTGCGGTAACGGGGACGAATGGCAAAACATCGGTTTCGGTTTTTGTGCGCCAGATCTGGGAGGCCATGGGGTTTCGCGCAGCCAGTCTCGGCACCATTGGCATCGTCGGTCCGCAGGGGACAATGAAGCTGGATCACACCACACCGGATCCAGTGAGATTGCATGAAGCCATTGCGGCGTTGGCAAAGGACCACGTGGAGCATCTGGCGGTGGAAGCATCCAGCCATGGTTTGGCGCAATATCGTCTCGACGGCCTTCGCCTGGCAGCCGGTGCATTCACGAACTTCACGCGTGATCATCTTGATTATCATCGGACGCTGGAAGTCTACTTCGACGCCAAGATGCGGTTGTTCGAAAAACTTCTTGCGCCAGGTTCTCCCGCCGTCATCAACGCGGATATCTCCGAAGCAGAAGAAATCATCCGCCGTTGCAAGGTGCGAGGCCTTGTGCCTTACACTGTGGGACTCAACGGTGAAACCATCCGCATCCTGACCGCCAAGCAAACTGACAATGGTCAACTTCTCACCCTCGCGATGGCTGATGGCACTTTCGAAGTGCCGCTGCCACTTGTCGGTGATTTTCAGGCATCGAATGCTGTGGTGGCGGCGGGGCTTGTTCTGGCAACAGGTGGAGAAGCAGCCCTGGTGCGACATGCCCTGGCATCGCTCAAGGGTGCTGCGGGGCGATTGGAACGCGTGGCCACGAAAGTCAATGGCGCACGCATCTACGTCGATTACGCCCACACGCCCGATGCGATTGAAACCACATTGAAAGCGCTGCGGCCTTCCACAATGGGCAAATTGCATGTGGTGTTTGGCTGTGGCGGTGACCGCGACAAGGGCAAGCGTCCGCTGATGGCGAAGGCCGCTGTTGCCAATGCCGATATTGTCTACGTGACTGACGATAATCCGCGTACGGAGGATGCAGCATCAATTCGCCGGGACGTGTTGGCTGGCGCAGCCAATGCGACCGAGATTGGTGACCGTGCAAAAGCCATCGCGCTGGCTGTGGCCGGTCTTGACGATGGTGATGTGTTGCTGGTGTCAGGCAAGGGCCATGAACAGGGCCAGGTCATAGGCACGATCACGCGGCCCTTCAGTGACCACGATGCGGTCAAGGCAGCAGTCGATGGAAAGATTTATCATGCCGCATAGTCTGTGGACATTGGGTGCTCTGGTGGCGGCCATGGGCGGCGACTTGCGCGGCAAGCCAGGCCAGAGTTTTGGCGGCGTGTCCATCGATTCTCGAACCGTCGAAGCAGCAGATATCTTTGTTGCCATCAAAGGTGACAACATGGATGGCCATGATTTTGTGTCGCATGCGGTTGCGAAGGGTGCTGGCATAGCCGTTGTTTCGAGACTGAATGCCAAATGGCCTGATGATTTGCCATTGCTCGTCGTGCCCGACAACCCGCTTGCCGCACTGGAACGCCTTGCAATTGCAGCCCGGGCAAGAAGTCACGCGCGTATCATTGCTGTCACGGGAAGCGTCGGCAAGACCAGTACCAAGGAAATGTTGCGTGTGGCGCTTTCGGCATCAGG
>JANNNG010000221.1:0-19321 GCA_031398425.1 Hyphomicrobiales bacterium
AGAATCTTTGCCACGGCAAGGGGTTCGATGAGGTCATCATGTTTCACGAGAATTGCGCGGTCGGCGCCCATGGCAAGTGCGGTACGGAGCGTTTCCTGGGCCTGCTGGGGTCCGATGGAGACGGCGACTATTTCGGTAACCTTTCCGGCCTCTTTCAAGCGAATTGCTTCTTCCACGCCGATCTCGTCAAACGGGTTCATGGACATTTTCACGTTAGCCAGTTCAACACCGGAGCCATCCGCCTTCACGCGGATTTTCACGTTGTAATCCACCACACGTTTGACCGCGACCAATACCTTCATGGCAATACCTCAAAATTTTGCCGGACCCTAGTCAGGGGGTCAGTTCAAGTCAATTCCGTGAACGGCAGGCTTGAGTTGATTGCGACCATTTGGCCCGTCATAGTTGGCTGACAAGGTGGTCCAGCTGCTGATCAGGCACGCCCAATTCGTGGAGATGCCTCGCGGTGTTCTTAACATAGTCGACGCAACTCCCCGCATCACCGCGGCCCTGACGCACATAATTCAAGGTTTGTTCCAGCGTGAGCGGTCCTGAATACTGGGCGTGATCGCGGTCCACCACGTATGCGATCGCCCAGACTGTGCGGTTGCTGGCAAGGATGATCGGCAGTTTCACTTCGCGGTAAATATGTGTGATAAGTTCGCGGTCCTGCAGATAGTCGAGGGTTTGCGTCCAGACTGCATTCTCCACTTCAAAAGCCACGCCGTGACAATGGCCGCCTTTGTCGAGGCCAAAGACCAGCCCGAGACATTCTGGTGTGCCGCGGTATTTGTGGCTGAGCACGCAGAGCGAGCGGTGCCAACCGTCAAGGCGGGCGGCCTCGGAATGGATAAACGTGAAACCGGGACGCCAGATCAGGGAACCGTAGCCAAAGACCCAGTGAGTTGTATCGCTCATTTCTTGTCGCGGCCAAAGTCCGGTGCTGCCGTATCCTGGCCCGCCTCGATGATGCTGCGGCGCACGTCGCGGGCTCTGGTAAAGAGATCAAACAGGGTTTCTCCATCGCCCCAACGAATGGCGCGTTGCAGGGCGGAGAGTTCTTCGGAAAAGCGGCCCAGCATTTCCAATACGGCTTCGCGGTTGTTCAGGAACACATCGCGCCACATGGTGGGGTCGGATGCTGCAATGCGGGTGAAGTCGCGAAAGCCGCCCGCGGAATACTTGATGACTTCAGATTTGGTGACTTCCTCCACGTCGGCTGCGGTGGCCACTGTGTTATAGGCGATCAGATGCGGGAGATGGCTGGTGATGGCAAGAACAAGATCGTGATGCTCTGGCGTCATTTCATCGACCATGGATCCCAGCGCTTCCCAGAAAGATTTCAGTTTGGCGACTGCTGCTGGATCGGCATGAGCAGGCGGTGTGATGATGAACCAGCGATTGTCGAACAGTGTGGCAAAGCCCGAGCGAGGGCCGGATTGTTCGGTGCCCGCGATGGGGTGGCTTGGAATAAAGTGCACGTTTGATGGCACGTGGGGGGCCACATCGCGCACCACTGCACCCTTGACGGAGCCGACATCCGTCAGAATGGCGCCAGCTTTCAAGTGCGGAGAGATGGCCCTGGCGAGTTCCGCATAGGTGCCAAGGGGCGTGCAGAGAATGACGAGATCGGCATTCTCTACCGCTGCCGCGGATGTCTCGTGGACAGTGTCGACGATGCCAATTTCAAGCGCGATGCTGCGGGTTTCTGAACTTCGTGCAAAACCGCTGATGGTCTTGGCAAGATTTGCCCGGCGCACCGCGTGGGAAATCGATGAGCCAATGAGGCCCAGACCCAGTAAAGCAATCTTGTCGAACATCACGGTCATGCAGCGAAGCTTTTGAGGGCGCTGACCACGGCTCGGTTTGCCTCCTCGGTGCCCACAGACATGCGCAGTGCCTGCGGAATGTTGTAAGCATCCATGCGGCGGACCACGATGCCCTGTTCCAGGAGATGGGTGTCGGCTGCCTTTGCGGTCGCCGCATCCTTGAAATGGACAAGAACGAAGTTTCCAGCACTGGGTGTGACGGCAAATCCCATCTCGCCGATTTCGTTCGCAAGCCATGCCAGCCACTTGTTGTTGTGGACCAGGGCGTCTTCCATGAATTTTGCATCTGAAATGGCTGCAACGCCTGCTGCAATAGCGGGCAGTGACACATTAAAGGGGCCACGGATACGGTTCAACGCATCGATGACATGGGTGGGTCCATAGGCCCAGCCCAGGCGCAGGGCGGCCAGCCCGTGAAGTTTCGAAAAGGTGCGGGTCATCACAACGTTTTCGAATTCCGAAACCAAGGCGATGCCGGACTCATAGTCATTGGCGGTCACGAATTCCGCATAGGCGGCATCTACGATCAGCAAGACCTGAGGTGGCAAGGCGGCATGCAGGCGGCGAAGTTCGCTGTAGGGGATGTAGGTACCCGTGGGATTGTTGGGATTGGCGATGAAGACGATTTTCGTTTTGGGTGTTACCGCCGCGATCATCGCGTCAACGTCTGTCGTGAAGTTTTTTTCCCCAGCGATGATGCCCGTGGCACCGTTGCTCTGGATCACAATGGGATAGACCATGAAACCATATTGACTGTAGACCGCTTCGTCGCCGGGACCCAGATAGGCATGGGCCAGCAGTTGCAGGATTTCATCGGAACCCGCCCCGCAGATAATGCGGTCAGCGTTAAGGCCGTAACGGGTGGCGATGGCGTCGCGCAGTGCCTTGGCACTGCCATCGGGGTACAGGCTGAGTTTTTCCGATGCGGCCTGAAACGCTTGAGTCGCATTTGGGCTTGCCCCGATCGGCGACTCGTTTGAGGACAGCTTGAAGATTCTAGCACCTTTCGCCACGCTATTGCCGGGCACATAGGCTTCAATGTCCATGATGCCGGGCTTGGGGGCCGGGCGGTTTTCGATCACTGTCATCATTCAAATCTCAATGGCCGAGGGGTAGCGGCCCGCCACCTTGAGGCCAAGCGACGTGTTGGAGCGGGCAAGGCCCACGATGGGACTTTCGTGTTCCGAGTAAAATCCAGCGAGTGCGGACACGCGCCATGGACCGCTCTTCATTTGCCAGATGGGATGAACGGCAAAATCCCGTGGCAGGTTGCCTTGCGTGATCAAAAGGGTTTCATCATAGCCCGTGGCTTCGGCAGGGGCGTTTCCGAAAATCAGCAGTTGCGGCATGGTCTCATCCTTGATCACGGGCAGGGTGCCGATGACCTGGGCCGTTCCTGCTTTTCCTGCAATGCAAGGCTCAATCCATGGGCTTTCAGTCTCGACGATACAAATATCTCCGGGGTTGACGTTGACCTGCGTCAGAGCCTGAGTTTCGTCTTTCCATTCCTCAACGGCCATGGCGGGAAAATGTTCGCGCAGACGCAGACGGTGGCCAAGGGTTTGTGTCAGCCGTTTTGACACATGAAGTGTGATCGGCGACTGGCCCAGACTTGAATCGGTTATGATGGCGCGCCACAGGCGCAACGCAAGGGCGGGATCGACATGGTGCGCCTTTGCTGTCTGCATAACACGGCGATGGATCTGCACTTCCCGGGCTGGGCGCAAGGGAGAGCCTGCTTCCTTGCCCGTCACCTGTTTAAAGGATTTAACCTGTGCTGTCAGGCCAACGCGCTTTCCCAGCAGTGCCAGCAGCGCATCGTCGACGTCATCGAGCTCACGCCGCAATGCGTCGAGGGCAGGCGTGGACGAGGGCGTGTCAGTCATGGGGCAATCCGGTTGGGGTTCATGGGTTCTTTAAGCCGCTTTCCCGCTGAATGTGAACCCCAATCAATCCGGTTCCATGCGCGCTCCCTGTGGAGAAGGCAGGAGCACTGGGCGAAAGCGCGGCATCAGACGGCGGGTACGTTTACCGGATGAGAAGGCGTAGACCTGCTTCATGGCCTCGACGATGATAACGCCGGCAAAGCGCTGCAAGGCGCGTTCGCCCATGACATCAAATCCCAAGGCGGCCTCGAGCAGGGTTTGGTTCCGCAAAGGAGGAAGATAGAGTGCGCTTCTCCATTGGGTAATGGTGAATTTGGACTCCTTCAGAAGGCCGGTAATCTGCCCCGACGAAAACGGTTGGCCATGTCCAAAGGGGGTTGCCTCCGACGCTGCCCAAAGTCCCCTGCGGTTTGGGACCGCCAGGATCAGTCGACCCTGTGGGGCCATGACACGCCAGACCTCTTGCAGAGCTTCGAGGGGTGTTTCGGCGTGCTCGAGACCATGGACAACAAGGGCGAGATCAATGGTGCTTTCAAGCAGCGGCAAATCCAGTTCATCCACGAGGGCCGAGCGGTTGTCTTCGCCCAATGGCCAGTGGATCACGCCTTGTTGTGCCAGCATGAAGGACATTGAAAGGATATCAGATTGTTGCGGCAGATAGGGCATCGCGTAGCCCAGCCCCATCATGGTCTGGCCGGATTTAGGCCGGGTCAGCGTGTCAAGCTGACGTGTCAGCATGCGGGCAGCGGTGTGACCCGTTGGCGTTGCATAGAAATCCCTGAAGCTTACGACGTCCATGGGACACGTTTAGACGGATGATTCAGTTTCCGAAACAGTGTAAGTGACTGGCATGTCCCATCTCGATGTTCACCAATTCATCTGCCGCGACGACAACTACGGCGTGCTTGTGCACGACACCGTCACCGGTACCACGATTGCCATTGATGCGCCCGACGCTCAGGCCATCGGTGTCAACCTGAAAAAGCGGGGCTGGCAGCTCACGCATATCTTGACGACGCATCACCATGGCGATCACGTGGAGGGAAATCTCGAACTGAAAGAAGCCTTCGGTTGCCGCATCATCGGGCCTGAGGTCGAAAAAGACCGAATACCAGGTATTGGCAAAACGGTGAGAGGTGGCGACGTTTTCGAACTCGCCCAACGCAAGATCAGGGTCTACGATTGCCCCGGCCATACACTCGGTCAGGTAACCTATCACTTCGAGAATGATTACTTGCTGTTTGCGGCAGACAATATCTTTGCCATGGGCTGCGGACGCGTTCTCGAAGGCACCATGGCGCAGATGCACCATTCTGTGAACCAGTTCCGCAATCTGCAATCGATGACGTCGGTTTACTGCGGGCATGAATATACCGAGGCGAATGCGAAATTTGCGCTGTCGGTTGAACCTGACAACCGCGCCTTGCAGATGCGGGCGGAAGAAGTGAAGAACTTGCGCGCTCAGGGCAAGATGACGTGCCCCACCACAATTGGCGAGGAGTTGAAGACCAACCCCTATTTCAGGTGCGCCTCATCCGAGATACGCGCAAATCTGGGAATGGAGACCGCGCCGGATGCGGAAGTGTTTGCAGAGCTCCGTACACGGAAGAATAGCTTTCGTTGAATATTTGATTGCAGAGTCAGCACTCAAACCGTCATTCCAAACGCCCGCTCTATCGCGGGTGATTTGGAACCCCGCTATCGTTTCACCCATCGAAAAAGCGGGGTTCCAGCTCGCGCTTCGCAAGAGCTACGCTTGGCTGGAATGACGGTTGATGGAACTTCTCAAACCTTCGGCCCCGAGACCACGTGGCCGACGAAGGGTAATTCCCGGAACTGGTGTGCCATGTCCATGCCGTAGCCCACCACGAATTTGTCGGGACAATTAAACCCCGTGTAGTCGCTCTTGATGTTGGCCGCGAGGTGGCCTGGCTTGTTGAGGAGAACGCAGCTGTTGGCCCGCTTGGCACCTCTGGCCATGATCAGATCCTTGGCAAAGGCGAGGGTGCGGCCTGATTCCAGGATGTCGTCGAGCAGCAACACGTCACGGCCCTGCACGTCAGTTTCGATATCGCGCAGCACGTCAACACGGCCCGATGAACGGGTCCCCTCTCGATAGGAAGCAAGGATCATGAAGTCCACTTCCGGAGAGAGGCCGGCGTGGTGCATGGCGCGAATCAGGTCTGCTGCAAAAATGAAGCTGCCCTTCAACACGGGAATGACCAGCAGCCGTTCGGGCTTGTTGCCTGCTATTTCAGCGGCAAGTTCGCGAATGCGCGCGGCGATTTCTGATTCGGAAAACAGGACATCAATCTGATATCCGTCAATCTCAAGGCTACTTGGAACTTGGCTTGTCATGGGACGTGTTTAAACTGATCTCTGCGGCTCTCGCAAAGCGAATCTGCAAGTTTTGGGATGCCTCGGGGGGTGCTGAAATGCGGGTCACGAAGCTCGTGCTTTCGCCTTGTCGCAGCACGGGTTTGGAACCGGTATCCAGCGTCCAGTGATAAAGTTCTTCACCAGAAGGGCCTGTGAGGGCGAAGCGCAGCCAGGGAATCTTGCGGGCGTTGCCGTCCACATTGGCGATGACACCTTTGACCGAGAGAATGCGTTGGCCGTCCATGATGATGTGTTCGCGGTCAACGCCGCGCACCTCCAACCCATAGACATTGATATCATAGCCGAGCGCCTGATAGGCCTTGATGCTGATGGGGGCTGCATTCACGACGGTCTCCGGCATTGCGGCGGCAGCGATGAAGGGGGCCAGCACGAAACTGCCGAACACCGCCCACTGCTGCAGCTTGCGGCGGCGCTTGAATAGCTGGATCAGGTGTTCTTCCTTTGCGTCTCGGGCGAGTTGCACGAGGCGGGATGCCTCGATATCAGGGGCATCATCATGGTCAATGACGGCGGGGAGAAAGCGCTTAGGTGCCTCGCTGATGTCAATGGCGTCAATGGTTTCGGCTTCACGCCAGCGGTGTCCACAGCTGCGGCAGGTCAAGCTTACCGACCCTGCCGTCGGCGACGGCAAGTTGTGGCGTGTCGAGCAGGACGGGCAGCGGGCGATCATTGCTGCAAAGCTATCTGCCCCCGTGGTTAAGAACGGGTTAAACAGTCGTTTGACGAATCAGGGATTGGACTTGTGCTGGAACTGGATGCGGTGGGTTTGCGCTATGGCAATGGCCCGGAGGTGCTGAAAGATGTCAGCTTGCGACTGGCGCCGGGGCAGTTTGCGTTTCTGACCGGCGCGTCGGGTGCTGGCAAGACCAGCCTGCTCCGGCTGTTGTTTTTGGCGTTGAAGCCAACGCGGGGACGGTTGGAATTGTTCGGCAAGGATGTGGTGACGTTGCGGCGAAAGCAGCTTCCGGCCCTCAGGCGGCGCATCGGGGTGGTATTCCAGGATTTCCGCCTGCTTGATCATCTCTCGACCTTTGACAATGTGGCGCTGCCGCTGCGGATTGTGGGCCAGAAGCCGCAGCACTACGCACAAGATGTGAAAGATATTCTGCTATGGGTAGGGCTCGGGGACAAAATCAACGCCTTTCCACCGGTTTTATCCGGCGGTGAAAAACAGCGGGCCGCGATTGCGCGGGCGGTGATTTCAAAACCGGAAATTCTTCTGGCAGATGAACCGACCGGCAACGTGGACCCTGCGCTGGCGAAACGTTTGTTGCATCTGTTTTCAGAATTGAACCGGCAGGGCACAAGTGTTGTGATTGCCACCCATGATGAATCGCTGGTGCGACGGACGAAGGTGACGGTTTGGCACCTCGAGCAGGGGCGGTTGCAGGTCACATGAGCAACGACATTGCCAAGCCAGGATCGATTGTTCCCAGGGGTGCGGCTCCGCTACGCACGTTGACGGCCGTGATGGCGGTCATGTGTTTTCTGGCTGTCCTCTCGGTCGGGGCCATGTTGTTGATCAACCGGGCTGTGGCACAATGGGCCTCAGGCCTTGCAAGTGAAGTCACGGTGCAACTGCCGCAACTTTCCACGCGGGATATGGAGCAGGATCTGGCAAGCCTCACCAAACTGCTGGCTGCCATGGAGGGCGTGAAAGGTGTGACCATACTTGATCGCAAGGATGGGGAAAAACTTCTGGCTCCGTGGATTGGCAATGATGGCCTGGATGCCTTGCCGATTCCCAGGCTCGTGCGGGTGGTCGTCGACGACAAGCAGCAGCCGGATTTTGCAGCAATGGAAGCAGCCTTGCAGATCGCCGTGCCAACCGCGAGGCTTGATACGCATCGCAGGTGGGAGGCGGAGTTGAGGCGCATGGCGTCGACGCTTACGTTGTTGTCTTCGATCATCCTTGTACTGATTTCATTGTCCGCTGTTGCCATGGTGGTGTTTGCGGCGCGGGCTGTGCTGGAAGCCAATCGTTCGGTGGTTGAAGTTCTGCACATCGCGGGGGCATCCGACAATTTCATTGCAAGTGAAATCAACCGTCGCTTCATCGCCACCGGGTTCTGGTCCGGTGTGATCGGGCTTTCCGGTGGCGTGGTCATGTTCTTTGTACTCGGTTATTGGGGGGTGGCGGAAAACAATGGGGTCGCCTCTGCCGCGCGGGGCTTGTTCTATTTGCCGCAGGAGGGAGACTGGCGCAGTCTGACGTGGTTCCTGCTGGTGCCATTGGCGGCTACGGCGATTGCCTTGATCACCTCACGCATCACTTTGAAACGCATGCTTGGTGAGGTGCAATGATCGTCTTTCGGTCCCTGCTTTTCAATGTCGTGTTCTACGTCAATCTGATTGTGTTTCTGGTCGTGGGATCACCCTTGTTTTTCGGCCCGCGCATCTGGGCAATCCGTGGTTTGCAAGCGTGGGGCCGTTCTTCAATCTGGTGGCTGAGGGTGATTAGCGACATTCGCATGGAGGTCAGGGGGCGTGAACACATTCCGCAGGGTGCTGCATTGGTGGCGGGCAAGCATCAGTCGTTGTGGGAGACCTTTGCCATTCTGCCGCTGCTCGATGATCCCTGCATGGTGCTGAAGAAGGAGTTGACCTTCATCCCGCTGTTTGGCTGGTTTGCCCTGAAGTTCCGCATGATCGCGGTTGAACGTTCTGCGGGGACAGCGGCCCTTCGCAACCTGGTGAAGCGGGGCAAGCAGGAAATTGCGGCGGGGCGGCAGATCGTGATCATGCCGGAGGGTACACGCAAAGGTCCTGATGATCCGCCCGACTACAAGCCTGGGGCTGCGGCACTCTATTCGCAATTGAACGTGCCTTGCGTGCCATTCGGCTTGAACGCCGGGTTGTTTTGGCCGCGCCGGAAATTCTTGCGGTTTCCCGGCACGATTGTGCTTGAATTCTTGCCAGCGATTCCGCCAGGCCTGAAACGGGACGACTTCCAGCAGCGATTGAGCGCTGCCATCGAGACCTCGACCACCGCCTTGGTCGCCGAAGCGAGACAGAAACAAAGATAGAACAAACACTGGACACGACACGCCTGACAGGTTTAGTCTGGCGGCCATGTTGCCTGCCATCTCACACGATATCTGGACTGCCAAATACCGCTTCGTCCGTGCAGACGGAACGGCTGAAGTTTCGCTCGCGGACAGTCTGGAGCGTGTGGCTGTTGCCGTGGCGGCTGCGGAAAATTTCAGGCTTCGCGAAATTTGGCAGGCCCGGTTCCTTGCGGTGATGCAGGACCTGAGCTTCATTCCCGCTGGCCGCATTTTGGCCGGTGCCGGCACAGCGCGGGCTGTTACGCTGTTCAATTGCTACGTGATGGGCACGATCCCCGATTCAATCCCTGGCATTTTCTCTGGTCTTGGTGAAGCGGCGCAAACGCTGCAGCAGGGTGGTGGCATTGGCCATGACTTCTCAACACTTCGTCCCAAGGGAGCACCTGTCAAGAGTGTCGGTGCGGATGCCTCAGGCCCCTTGAGTTTCATGGATGTGTGGGATGCCATGTGCCGCACCATCATGTCGGCGGGGGCAAGGCGCGGTGCCATGATGGGCACGCTGCGCTGCGATCATCCTGATATCGAGATGTTTGTCGATGCCAAGCGCGATGCGGGACGCTTGCGCAATTTCAATGTTTCGGTGCTGGTGACGGATGCGTTCATGCAGGCTGTTGCGGCAGATGCAGATTGGGTGCTGCAGTTTGAAGGCACGGTTTACAAGACTATCAAGGCACGGGAACTCTGGCAGCGCATCATGCAATCCACTTATGACGTGGCGGAGCCTGGTGTGATTTTCATTGACCGGGTGAATGAACGCAATCCCCTGTCCTATTGCGAGACGATTTCCTGCACCAACCCCTGCGGCGAACAGCCCCTGCCACCCTATGGTGCCTGTCTCCTGGGATCGATCAATCTGACGCGTTTCGTTGATAATCCGTTCACGGACAATGCGCGGTTGGACATGGCGCGCTTGCAAAGCGTGGCGGAGGTTGCGATCCGCTTTCTTGATAATGTTGTTGATGTTTCAAATTATCCCCTGCCACAGCAGCGAGAAGAAGCGCTGGCAAAACGTCGTCTTGGTCTGGGTGTCACGGGTCTTGCCAATGCCTTGTTCATGTGCGGCCTGCGCTACGGTTCGACAAAAGCGGCGGCGGCCACGACACTGTGGATGCAGGCAATTGAAAATGCCGCCATGGCCTCGAGCATCGAACTTGCTGCCGAGAAGGGCAGCTTTCCTCAATTCAAAGCGGACCGTTATCTTGCCACACCCTATGCAAAGCGGCTTTCGCCAGATCTGCGCAATGCTATCGCGGCGAAAGGCTTGCGCAACGGTCTGCTGACATCGGTTGCACCCACGGGTACGATTTCATTGCTCGCAGGAAATGTCTCGAGTGGCATTGAGCCGGTGTTTAGCTTGTCGCAGTCTCGTAAAATTCTCAATCGCGATGGCAGCCATCGGGTGGAACAGTTGGAGGACCATGGTTATGCGGCGTGGCGCCAAGTGGGTGGCTCCAAGGGTCGCGACGCTTTGGTGACGATGGCCGATCTTTCGGCGGATGAGCATCTGGCCATGCAGGCGGCAGCCCAGGCCCATGTGGACAGTTCGATATCGAAGACCATCAATGTGCCCGCTGACTATGCCTTTTCGGATTTTGTTTCGATTTATGAGAAGGCCTGGAAACTGGGCCTGAAGGGCTGCACCACGTTCCGACCCAATGCGGTCACGGGGTCAATCCTGATGGAAACGGCCCTCGAAGATTGCCCCTCCTGCGGCAGCACCAGGCTTGACAACAAGGAGGGCTGCAAGACCTGCCGGGATTGTGGCACCGCTTTTTGTGGTTGACAGGCCGTCTGAATTGTTCTATATTTGTTCCTATGCTGATTCATGGAACCCCAATCGTCGCCGACCTGCCCTCGGACCCCACTTTCAAGGACCGTTTCTGGTACTGGACCGGAGCATCGGGGCGCAAATACATTCATTCCGTCTATGGGCTCGAGGATTGTCCGCCGCTGCCTGGAGCGATTTATGTCGGCGTGCAGCGCGAGGGGCCATTGCGGATTGTCATGGGCATCGGGCGTTTCACTCCGTTCTGGGATGGGTCGTTTGGGTCACAAAATCTGGCATTTCTGCGAGCAAAGGGTGTGGATGAAATCCACGTGCATCTCCTCGCGAAATCGCCTGAAGTTGCCAACGCCATTCTGGAAGACCTGTTGCAGGCCTATGAAAACGACGATACCGGCTTCAATGAACCCGCTGTGATGAACGTACAAATAGGGGTGAGCGCAGCAGCAGGGTGAATACCAACCCCGTGGCAAAGCCACCGATATGAGCCCACCAGGCCACCTGCAGGGCTTCCGGGTTGTCCATCCACAGACTTGCAAATTGCAAGCCGATCCAGCCACCGAGCACAAGCCAGGCCGGAATCCTGATGGGCAGGGGAATGATTACGAGCACCCAGATGCGGGCGCGTGGGTAAAGCAGCAGATAGGCCGCAAGCACGCCTGACACAGCACCCGATGCGCCGATCAGGGGGTCATGGCTGTCCGGCAGCATCAGCACATGGGTCAAGGCCGCAGCGATGCCGCAGAGCATATAGAACAGGGCAAAGCCAAAGGCCCCGAAAGCGTCTTCCACATTGTCGGCAAACACCCACATGAAGGCCATGTTGCTGAGAAGGTGGAGCCAGCCCGCATGCAGGAACATGTAAGTCAGCAGCGTGAAAGGCTCGGACACGGGGTTGAAGACCGGGTTGGCATTGCGTTGCACATCCAGCAATTCACTGGGCACGACACCAAAACCATACTGCGACAGCATCAGCGCCTCATCGCCTCTGAGCGGACCCGTGATCAGGAAGATGACGATATTCAACACAATGATCGCCAGCGACACATATTGAAAGCGGATCAGCTTCAGCGGATTGTCGTCTTTGAGGGGCACAAACATCAGACTGCTATCCCATCAACAATTTGAAGGCGAGAAGGAACATGACGACCGCGATGCAAAAGTCAATCACACGCCAGACCCGGGGCTGGCCCAGCCACGGCCCCAGGGCCCTGGCCCCATAACCCAGGCCGAAGAACCAGACGAGAGACGCCAGTGATGCACCCGTCGCAAACGGAATTTGCTCACCGCTGGCACGCGCATTGGCAATGGATCCAACGAGGATCACTGTATCCAGATAGACATGGGGATTGAGCAGCGTGAAGGCAGCACAGGCGGCGAGGGCCTGGGTCAGCGTGCCAGCTTGCTCCGAATTGGCCCCTAGCCCGGCGGGGTTGACGGCGCGGCGCAGGGCCTTGATGCCGTACCAGATGAGGAAGGCAGCCCCGCCGTAGGTCATGACCGGTATAAGCATCGGCATGGCCTTGATCAACGCGCCAAGCCCAAATACCCCGGCCCAGATCAATACAGCGTCGCAGACGGCGCAGAACAAGCAGACCCAGAACACATGGGCGTTCAGCACTCCCTGGCGCATGACAAAGGCATTCTGGGCACCGATCGCTATGATCAAACTTCCACCCAGCAGAAACCCTGAAACCGCCGCTGACAGCATCAGCGGGTTTTTCCCGGCACCCACAGCACATCGCCATCGCCCGCCACAGCATTGGCGAAGCGGCTGGCCACAAACAGAAAGTCGGAGAGGCGGTTAATATAGGTCAAGGCGGCGGCACTGACGATTTCTCCCTCGGCGCTGTTGAGAGCCACCATCAGTCGTTCAGCCCGACGGCAGACGGTGCGGGCTTGGTGCAGGTAGGCTGCCGCCGCAACGCCGTGCGGCAAGACGAAAGACCGGAGCGGCGAGAGGGTTTCGTTAAGTTGATCAATTTCCTGCTCCAATCGCTCGGCTTGCGAGGCGAGAATGCGGAGCGGCTCCCAGTCCAGTTTTTGTCCCCTGTCAGGCACGCAGAGATCTGCTCCTAGATCAAAGAGTTCATTCTGGATGCGGGCCAGCATCGCATCAAGTCTGGCCAGACGCACATGCTGGGTGTGCTGGCGCACCAGTCCCAACGTGGCGTTGGTTTCGTCGACCGTGCCATAGGCTTCAATGCGCAGGTCGGCCTTCGACACGCGTTCACCAGAGCCCAATGCGGTTTCGCCGCCGTCGCCGGTGCGGGTGTAGATCTTGTTCAGGACAACCATGGTGTTCCAGCTGATTGAAGTTATATACTCAAAGCCATACGTAATAGAGATCGCTCTAACTCAGCCGCCGCCTTTTTCAAAGCACCACTTATTCGTTGCGGAGATAGCCCGATGGTTTGGCTTGCAGTGCCCGGGCTGTGACGAATAGCCCTGCGGCTATGGACAAGACCATGGCCGCGATGGCCGTGATGATGGCCGTGCCCCAGGAAAAACTCCACGGCATTTCCAGAATGAAGCGGGCGAGATACCAAGCCCCCAATGTGCCGGACAAAATGCCGAACAGGGCGGAGACGAGGCCCAGGAGGCCATACTCGATCATGAAAGAGACGAGCAATTGTCGGCGGGTGGCACCGTAGGTTTTCAGCACAACGGTTTCATAGGTGCGTGTCGCAAGTCCCGAGGCCATGGCACCGGCCAGCACGAGAATGCCCGTGAGCAAGGTCAAGCCATTGGCGCCGCGGACCGCCGCCAGCATCTGGCCGAGCAGGGCGCTCACAGTTGCCAGCGCATCCTTCACCCGCACCGCCGTGACGGACGGAAATTCCGCGGCCATGGTGTTCAACAGTTTGGCTTCGTCACCGTTCTGCATTTCAACCGTCACAATATGGGCGTGAGGGGCAGCGGCCAGCGTGTTTGGGGTGAAGACCAACACGAAATTGATCCCCATGCTGCGCCAATTGACACGGCGGAGGTTGGCGACCTCGGCATTGACCTCGCGGCCCAGCACATTCACCTTGATCATGTCGCCGATCTTCAGATCAAGTCCATCAGCGATTTCCTGTTCGACCGATACCAAGGGTTTTCCCGCATAGTCTTTTGGCCACCATTGGCCCGCCGCCAGTTCAGAGCCAGAAGGCAGCTCCGCTGCATAGGTCAAGCCACGGTCACCCTGCAGGGCCCAGGCAGCGCCGGGTTTTGGCACCACCTTGTCTGAGGCTACACCTTTGACGGATGTGATGCGGCCCCGCAACATGGGGGCATTGCCGATGGTGGTCACACCGGCCTGTTTTTGCAAGGCGGTTCGGAAGGTGGGCAATTCGTCGTTGCGCACATCGAGAAAGAAGAAAGCAGGTGCTTGCTCCGGAATGCCTGCTCGGAGTTCATTGGTAATCGTGCGGTCCGTCAGAGCCAAGGTGACGAAAAGGGACAAGCCCAAACCCAAAGCCAGGATGATCGAGAAGCTTGCAGCACCCGGGCGATAGAGCGAGGTCACGGCATGGCGCAGCAAAATGTTCGAGGGTTTTGGCAAGAAGCGGATGAGGCGCAGCAGACCATAGGCCAGGATGCTGAGGATGACGAAGCTGCCCGCAAGTCCTGCGAGATACATCAAGGTGACCTGCATGTTCTCGGACATGAGCGTGACGAGGAGTGCCGCCGCGGCCAGGAAGAACAGGGACAGGGCGAGCCAGCGCCATGACAAGCGCTCCTGACCCGACACAAGATGATTGCGGAACAGATCGGCACCCCGAATGTTGGCGATGCGGGCCAGTGGCAGGATGGCGAAAGCTAGCAGTATGAGAAGCCCCAGCACGCCCGCCACGAGCAGTGGCAGCCACTGGACCGATGTTGAAACCGGCAGCGGCAAGATGTGGCCTGCCAAGATCTTGAGGAAATATGGCGCAGCTGCGCCGATGCCCAGCGCGATGGCAATACCGATCAGCCCCACCAGCAGGATCTCGGTGAGGTAAAGGCCGAATACATCTTTTGATGTGAGGCCCAGACATTTCAGCGTGGCGATCGCACTGGTGCGACGGGAGACAAAAGCCTGGATGGCATTGGCCATGCCAGCCCCACCCACGACCAGGGCAGCCAGGGCCACCAGTGTCATGAAATAACCAAGACGGTCGACAAAGCGTCCGGCACCGCCTGCGGCATTGTCGGTGGCACGCGCCCGCCAGCCCGCGTTGGGAAATTGTTTTTCCGCCGCATCGATCACGGCTTTGGCATCGGCGAGATTTGACCCCGCAGGCAACTTGAGGCGGTAGCGCCAGGTCACCAGACTTCCCGGTTGGACAAGGCCTGTGGTTTGCAGCGCCTCATGCGTCATCAGCATGCGGGGGCCGAGGATGATACCATCGCCGATGCGATCTGGTTCTGCGGCGATGACGCCCGTGACCTTCAGTGATGTTGTGCCGATTTTCAGCGTGTCATTGATTTTCAGTCCGAGCCGACCGAGCAGCAATTCATCGACGGTCACACCGAGAACGCCACCGGTCAGCGCCAGGGCGGTTGGCAGTTCGATCGCATTGTTGAGCAAGAGCTTGCCATAGAGCGGGTAAGCGTTGTCTACCGCCTTGATCTCTACCAGGGTCGAGCGTTCATTTGCCGTGGCCATGGCACGGAGTGTAGCGATGCGGCTGGTCTCGCCCTTGCTTTTGACATAGGCCAATTCGTCTGCTGATGCTTCGCGCTGGATCAGGGTGAATTCAACATCACCGCCCAACAGGGGTTGACCCTGTTCCGTGAGGCCCTGTTCGATGGCGGAGGTCAGGGAGCCGATGATGGCGATGGCTGCAACACCGAGGGTGAGGCAGGTCAGAAGAATGTAAAACCCCTTCAGGCCCGAGCGCAGATTGAGGGCCGCGTAACGCAGCCACAGACCGAGATTCATCACCGCACACCTTCGCTGATCAAGCCGTCGCGCACTTCAATGATGCGATCACAGCGATTGGCAAGTTGGCGGTCGTGGGTGACCAGCAGAAGCGTTGCGTCGTTGTTCTGCCGGATACCAAACAACAGGTCCATGATGGCCTGGCCTGTATCCTGATCGAGATTGCCCGTAGGTTCATCGGCGAGGATGATCCTGGCACCTGCTGCCAAAGCGCGGGCGATGGCGACCCGCTGTTGTTCACCGCCTGAAAGCTGGCCGGGATAATGGGTCAGGCGGTGGCCCAGGCCCACTTCGCCCAACTTGTTGCGGGCGAGGGTCTCGGCATTGGCCACACCTTTGAACTCAAGGGGCAGGGCAACATTTTCAATGGCCGTCAGTGTGGGGATGAGATGAAAAGACTGAAACACGATGCCCACACTGTCGCGCCGGAGAGCCGATAGTTCAGATTCGGATTTGCCGTGCACGGCCTCGCCCCGGATGAACAGCTCGCCTGATGTGACGGGCTCAAGCCCTGCCATCACCATCAGTAATGACGTCTTGCCAGAGCCGGAGGGGCCGACGACGCCAATGGCTTCGCCCGGTCTTGCATCCATGGACACACCCTTCAGAATGTGAACGGCACCTGCGCGGGATGATAGTGTAAGATGGACATTATGTAGGCTGAGGGCGGAGGACACGTATAATCTTTCAGGGTTTTGATCGGTCAGAGATGGGGCAGCGAAGATGATTTGTCGATATGTCACTTGCGCCCTACGCTGGAACGCCTCACATAGACGTGCATGATCAGATTTTCCGTCGCTTTATTCGCCATCTTCCTTGCCCTGTCACCGGTGCGTGCCGAAACCATCACGTTGCTGGCCCTGGGCGACAGCCTGACCGCCGGACTGGGATTGGATTCGTCGCAAGCTTTTCCGGCCAGACTGGAAGCAGCACTGAAGGCCAAAGGCCACGATGTTGTCGTGATGAATGCTGGAGTGTCTGGGGATACGGCGGCACAGGGTGCTGCACGTCTTGACTGGGCCTTGACCGACGAGGTTGATGGCGTACTCGTGGAACTGGGTGCCAATGATGCGCTTCGCGGATTGCCGCCAGTGCAAGCCGAGCAGGCCCTTGACGGGATTTTGGCGAAGCTCGTCCAACGCAAGCTTCCCGTCCTGCTGCTGGGCATGAAGGCACCGCCCAATCTCGGGCCAGAATATGTCTCACAGTTTGACGCCATGTATCCGGCCTTGGCCAGCAAACACTTTGGTGTCTCGCTGTATCCGTTTTTTCTGGATGGGGTGGCGGCGCAAGAGAAATTGAACCAGTCCGATGGCATGCACCCCAATGCCATGGGTGTTGATGAAATCGTCAAGCGGGTTCTGCCCTCTGTCGAGGCGCTGCTGGCCCAGATGAAATAAACCTTGGCGTTTGGGCGAATCGCGTTAGCTTGAATGTCGAACTGTTGCAGGAGGACAAAATGCCCCGCCTCTTCACCGGGTTGGAAATTCCGCCTGGGGTTGCCCTCGACCTGCAGATCATGCAGGGCGGTATTCCCGGTGCCCGCTGGATGGACCCCAGCCATTATCACCTCACCATCCGCTTCATCGGCGACATTGAACAGGGTCTGGCGCGGGAAATTGCCTTGCAGCTCGACCACATCAGTTTCAAGCCGTTCACGCTGCGGCTCAAGGGTGTGGGGTTGTTTGGTGGCAACAAGCCCCATTCGCTGTATGCGGGCGTTGAAGAAAATGCTGATTTGCGCCGTCTGCATGATGTGCATGAGCGGATCTGCCAGACCCTGGGACTGCCTGCGGAACACCGGAAGTTCTTGCCGCATGTGACCTTGGCGCGATTGAAAGATGCCGAGCCTCGCGCCTTGCAGAGGTGGGTCGAGGTGCATAGTCTCTACTCAACACCGCCTTCCACTGTGAACAGTTTTGTGCTGTTTTCGTCACGGCCCCTGAAGGGTGGCGGCCCCTATGGGGTGGAGGCAGAATATGAGGCCCGGCGCGAACCGGCCCCGATGATCAACAGGGATATGGGAGTGACGTGATGACAGAGCGTTTGCAGGGGGCAGCCCGGGTGAAGGCCGTGCAGGACTTGAAAGACTGGGCCGATGTGCCGGGGCACGATGCCATACGCCGGACTTTCCGCTTCAAGAATTTTCGTGAAGCTTGGGGTTTCATGAGCCAGGCGGCACTGGTTGCCGAAAAGCTGGACCATCATCCGGAATGGGCCAATGTCTATGGCAAGGTGGAGGTGACGCTCACCACCCATTCCGCCCATGGGGTGACGGCACTGGACATCAAACTGGCACAGAAAATGGATGAGATTGCGGGTGGTTAACCTTTTGAGATCATTACGACTGGGTAACTTGACGGGGCAAGATCAAGCCCCCATATTCGACCAAAGCTTTATTGGAGGGACTATCTATGGCTGAACTTCGTTATCCCACATCTCGCGTCGGCACGCGGTCTGAGGTCGATCAGGGCCTCAAGTCCTATATGCTGGGCGTTTACAACTACATGGGTCTTGGCATTGGCGTTGCTGCCATCATTGTGCTGGCCTCATTCACGGTTCCCGCGATTGGTGCGGTGACCAAGGTTCTGGCCTTCCCTGCCATGCTTGGCTTGCTGGCGCTTGGCTGGTTTGGACCCAAGATGATTTACAATGGTTCCGTGGCCAAAGCCCAGGGCATATACTGGGCCTATGTGGCGACCTGGGGCATCGGCATTTCTCCGATTGTCTCACGCTACCTCGGCGTTGACCCCAGCATGGTCATGTCGGCGTTCCTGACAGCGGCCATCACTTTCGGAGCCATGAGCTTCTGGGGTTACACCTCGAAGAAGGACCTTTCGGGCATGGGTAACACCGTGATGATGATCATGATCGGTCTGGTCATTGCGGCTCTCGTGAACCTTGTCGTTTCACTCTTCACGGGTGTGACCGGCACGGCGATCGTGATCTCCATGTTGATCTCGGGTGCCTTCGTGGTGCTGACAGCGCTCTTGACCGCCTGGGAAACCCAGATGGTGAAGGAAATGTATGAAGTGGGTGACACGGGCGAAACCGCCACCCGCAAGTCGGTGTTCGGTGCGTTCCTGCTGTTTGGCAGCTTCGTGTCGATCTTCGTGAACCTGTTGCAGATCTTCGGGTTCCTGAGCAGCGACGAATAATTGTGCAAGCAAGTTGAACAAAGCCCCGGTCTCGCGACCGGGGCTTTCTCTATTTGGGGGCCGCGCACTCGCTCCAGAGTATCGGGTGCTCAGATGTAGCCAGATGAAGGCCCGTCATTCTCTTACCTCACCCCACCCCACGACGTGGGCTATCGTATTCACACATCTTTCTTGACGTTGAAGCGCGAGTCTGAATCTTTGTGTTTGCCTGATTTTGAAGGAGGCGAGCATGATGGATTGTCCGGTTGGCGGGTTTGGCGACTTGCGGCTCGAAAAAGGGGGGTGCGA
>JANNNG010000061.1:0-8556 GCA_031398425.1 Hyphomicrobiales bacterium
GTATGAGATTTCCAGTCCGGCCTATGGGGCGCTTCCAAGCGACCTGATGATTTCGCCCCGTGTTGCCCCCCAGATGATCGGATTGGGGTTGCTTGAAGCAATTCCACAGCAAACGCTGGAGGCGTTGGCGGACCCTGATGATCAGGATGGGGACGGCATTTCTGGCCGTCTCAATGTGGTGTGGGACTTCGTCCGCAATCGAACTGCGCAAGGCCGCTTTGGCTGGAAAGCATCGCAGCCGGATTTGCTCAATCAGAATGCGGCTGCTGCCCACGGCGATATTGGTTTGACGACGTCATTTCACGCCCGGGAAAACTGTGTTGATGAACAGTTGGCTTGCACCAATGCAATCCATGGCGGGTCGCCAGAATTGAAAGATGAATTTCTTGAGAAGCTGACACTGTATACCGCTTCACTGGCTGTTCCCACGCAGCGCAACGTTGCGGATGCACAGGTGATAAAAGGTGCAAAACTGTTCCGCGATTTCGGCTGTGCTGGCTGCCACATGCCGACACTGCAAAGTGGCCCGCACCCCTTGCCCGAAATTGCCAACCAGACGTTTCATCCGTATACGGATTTGTTGCTGCATGACATGGGCGAAGGCCTTGCCGACAATCGACCGGACTTCGCAGCAACTGGACCAGAGTGGCGCACCCCGCCGCTCTGGGGCCTGGGACTGGTGCCTGTGGTGAATGGGCACCAAAGCCTGCTGCATGATGGCCGAGCGCGCGGGTTTGCCGAGGCTATCCTGTGGCATGGGGGTGAGGCACAGAAATCGGCAGATGTTTTCAGATCCGCCGTCAAAGACCAGCGCGAGGCCCTGATCGCATTTCTGAAATCAATGTGAGGTCGACATGGCATCCATCACGCAGGTAACGGATATTTTTGATCTCGCGGCTGAACGCGTCACACTTACAAGTTTCCGCAGCGCCATGGCGGGCTATGAACTGGGTGACCCTTCGTGCTGGGATGATTTGTGGACAACGCTAGTGGCGGAAGGTGGCACAGAACTCGCCTGTCGCATCAGTGGCAGTCTGCATTTCTTCGTCCGCAGCATGCGGGCTGCACGCGGACAGAAAATCAATTACTTTCCCATGACTTGCAAACTCGCCTGCAGCGATGAATGTCTGATGTTGTCATTGCTTTCAGCCAGTCAACATGGCCTGGGTGAGACGCTGGACTTCTGCCTTTCTCACTTGCTGCCCGCAGGTGAAGAAGAAAAAGATTTGCGGAAAGCAGCTGCAATTCTGTCGGGCGTACTCAAGGCGTCGGGCTTGCTGTTGTTGCCTGTGCCTTTGACCGTTATCCGGTCCATCATGGCCAAAACCTGCGCGGACTGCGCATTGAAGAGGGATTGCGGCAGGTTCCATTGATTTTTGAGTTGGACGGCGTCGTGAGGTCCCCTTTCCTATCTGAACACACCCGATTGACAACGTTGTCAAGGCATGCTTTCTTGATTGACAACGTTGTCACGAGAGCAGCGCGTTACTTTTCATCAACAGGCTCAGGGAGGAGTGTTGGTGGTTACCTTGAAGCAGGTTGCAGCCCGGGCGGGCGTTTCGATCAAGACCGTGTCTCGCATCGTCAACGACGACGTGGCGGTGAATGCGAAGACGCGTGAATCTGTGCAGCGGCACTTGCAGGTGCTCAATTACATTCCCAACAATGCAGCGCGGCAGATGCGCAGCGGTGCTTCGACGATTTTTGGGCTGATGACTGATGCTGTGGCGACGACGCCCTATTCCGTTGATATCGTCCGGGGGGCGCAAGCGGCGCTTCGCGAAAACAACCAGACTCTTCTGATCGCCAGTTCAGACGGAGATCCTGATCGCGAAGCTCAGCTTTGGCGCATGTTCCGCGCCCATCGTGTGGCTGGCGTCGTCTACGCCTCGATGTTCCATCGTTCCCACAATGTCGGGATGCCCGCCTTCGAGAATTCCATCGTCCTCGCCAATTGCTTTGCAGCGAACGGCGACAAGCCTTCCATCATTCCCGATGATGAGCGTGGCGGATATACGCAGGCAAAATATCTCTTGCAACGCGGACACCGCCGCATCGGCATCATCACCTTGATCCCGGAACTTGAAGCTACCCGATTGCGCGGAGAAGGCATGCGACGCGCATTTGCTGAGGCGGGCGTCCAATTTGATGAAAGCCTGGAACGGCGTGGCGTGATTGGCGTCCTCGGTGGCGAGTTGCTTGTCGCCCATGCAGTCGCGCGGGAGATGTTGCAAGAGCGCAATCGGCCCACTGCCATCATTTGTGGAACTGACCAGTTGGCCATGCAGGTTTATTCTGCGGCGGCTGCCCTGGGCCTTTCAATTCCCGAACACCTGTCGGTCATCGGTTTCGATGATCTAAGATTAATTTCCGAAACACTTTACCCGCAACTCACCACCGTTGCCCTGCCCTATTTCGAAATCGGGCGGCGGGCGGTGGAAGTTATGAACAGGCCCGCGGCCGAGACATCGTTGTCATTACAAAAACAGCTGGTGACCTGCCCCTTGGTCGAACGAAATTCCTGCAAGCCTCTTGCATAAGGAGAAATCAGGAGAGAAGACTGTCCGAAAAAAGTTCCGGCAGAACTGTAACATGGGAGAGAAGACATGATGAAATTGACACGACGCCAGGTGGTTGTGGGCACGCTGATGGCGACGACAGCACTTGCAACATCCGGTGCTGCATTCGCTGCTGATCCGATCAAGGTGTGGCATCACGGTGGCCGTGGCGACGGTGAACGTGGCAAGATGGAAGCCTTGGTCAAGGAATGGAATGCCGCAAACCCGGACATTCCGGCGATCCTCGAAGTGCAGCCGGAAGGCGCTTATAATGAGCAGGTTCAAGCCGCTGCTGCATCAGGTGGTCTACCGGACCTTCTCGATTTTGATGGCCCGAACTACGCCAATTATGTGTGGTCCGGATATCTGCTTCCGCTCTCGGACCTTGTTTCAAAAGAAACAATGGACGACATGCTGCCATCGCTCATTGCCCAGGGAACTTATGCACCAGACGGCAAAGTCTATGGCCTTGGACCTGGAGATTCGGGCCTTTCGATCTGGGGACGGAAGTCGCTTCTCGAAAAAGCAGGCGTGCGCATTCCAAAGGGTGTTGCCGATGCCTGGACCATGGCCGAATTTGAAGATGCCCTGGCCAAATTGTCCAAGGTTGAAGGTGTAAAATATCCGCTCGATATCAAAGCCAATTATGGCCAGGGCGAATGGTACACCTATGGCTTCTCGCCAATCGTGCAGTCCTTCGGCGGCGACCTGATAGACCGCACGACGTGGAAGGCGGAAGGCGTTCTCAACGGCGAAGCCGCAGTGAAGGCAATGACGCATTTCCAAGGCTGGATCAAGGCGGGATACGTGGCACCTGCGTCGGAAGGGGACGATACGTTCTATGGCAAGAAAACTGCCGCCCTTTCGTTTGTGGGTCACTGGATGTGGCCGGCCCATCACAAGGAACTGGGCAATGACTTGGTATTGCTGCCAATGCCGAATTGGGGCGGCAAGCATGTAACGGGCAACGGCGGCTGGAGTTGGGGCATCACCAAGACCTCAAAGCAGCCGGAATCCACGGCCAAGCTGCTCGAGTTTTTCCTGTCGACCAAAAACGTGGCTGAACTCCAGACATCAATGGGAGCAGTCCCTGGACGCAAATCCGCAGCGGCCAGCGTCGATCTCTACAAGGAAGGTGGGGCGCTCAATCTTTATCTGCAGCAGTTGAACGCGGGTCTTGGCTATCCACGCCCGGCGCATCCCGCTTACCCCACGATCACAGGTGCTTTCGCCAAGGCTGTGGCTGACATCATCGATGGCAAGGATGTCAAGGCCTCACTCGACGAAGCAGCGAAGAAAATCGACCAGGACATCACTGACAACAGTGGCTATCCGCCGTTTGGCAAGTCGTAATCCTGCATGACCTGAGCGAGGGGGAATTGTCCCCCTCGCTGCTTCGTTATTGACGAGGATAACATGGCACTCGCCTCCAAAGACCAGAAAACAGCCTGGGGTCTGCTGTTTCCGGCATTCGGCATGATTGCACTTTTCATCGTCTTGCCGTTCCTGATGTCGGTCGTCTTGTCTTTCACCGATCAGCGACTGGTGCCCAACGCCAACGTGCCCACGCAATTTGTTGGCATTCGCAATTATGTGCGTCTTGCCGAAGCGGGTGAGTTTCTCAACGCATTCTTCCGTACACTGACTTTCGCCGTTCTGGTGGTGCCATTGCAATGCGCCTTCGGGCTGGGTGCTGCGATGCTCATCAACAGCAAGTTGCCCATGCGCAACCTGTTCCGCGGCATCTACTTCCTGCCAACGGTCATGTCGATGGTGGTGGTGGCCTGTATCTGGTCGTCGCTGTACCAGCGCGAAGGCTTCTTCAATTACGCTCTCCAGGGTTTGAGCTTTGGGGCAGCGTCACCCGTGGACTGGTTGCAGAACCCATGGACGGCGATGCCAGCACTTGTTTTGATGTCGGCTTGGCAAGGTTTTCCATTCCAGATGATTGTTTATCTGGCCGGACTTCAGGGCATCAACAGGGATATGTATGAGGCAGCACAAATCGAAGGTGCAAATCGCTGGCAGGAATTCTGGAACATCACCATGCCGAGCTTGCGCAACACGCACATCCTCGTGATCATGACGACCACCATCTTCGCCTTCAAATTGTTCACACAGGTGCAACTGCTCACACAGGGCGGGCCTTCGAACGTTACAGATACGCTGGTGCGTGTCATGTACATGCAGGGCTTCCGACAAGGCAAGGTGGGCGTTGGTGCGGCGGCTGCCGTGATCTTCTTCATTGTCGTTCTAGTAATCAGCCTGATTCAACGCCGTCTCGTCAAAGAGGAAAGGGCAATCCAATGACAACCAAGGGCGAAAAACTCGCACTCAACATCGTGGCCATCGTTGTGGCCGCCATTGTGCTGGCGCCGCTGTTCCTGATGTTTGCAACGTCGTTCAAGGGTGACGAACAACAGATCCTGCGGGACCTTGGCAATGCACGGGCCTTCTTCGTGCTGCCGCAGGATTTTTCCCTGTATAATTTCCAGGAAGTCCTGGCCAACACAACCTTCCCCGTGTTGCGTTACATGTGGAACTCCGGCGTCATTGTCGTGTTCATTGTGGTGATCGGCATCTTCGTGAATTCCCTGGCGGCCTTCGTGTTGTCGCGAATGCAATTCAAGGGGCGTGATCTTGCCATCATGTTCATCATTGCACTCATCATCATCCCCATGGAGTCAGTGGCCATTCCGCTGCTGTTGATGATGACACAGTTTGGCTGGGTGGACACATACCGTGCACAGATCATTCCGTTCATCGCGCATCCGTTTTCGATTTTCCTGTTCTATCAATTCTTCTCGACAATTCCGAAGGACCTTGATGAAGCAGCCTATGTTGCGGGAGCTTCCCGGCTTCGCACCTACTGGTCAATCATCATGCCGCTGTCGCTGCCCACGATCGCAACGGTGGCCATCCTGCAGAGCCTTGAATACTGGAATGCCTATCTCTGGCCGCTGATGGTCACACGCGGCTCTGATGTGCGGCCTGTGTCGCTGGCGCTGGCACAGTTCTTCGGCACACCGCCACCCATCTGGGGAGATATCATGGCGTTTTCGGTTCTGATGTCGCTTCCCATTCTCGCCGTGTACTTCGCGTTCCAACGCTGGTTCGTGCAGTCCAACATCAGCGCCGGCGTGAAATGACGCCTGACCACTTCCACATCCAACTATCAGGTTCTTCGTGACACTCTCTCTCCCCGGCAAATGGATTTGGGATTTCTGGCTCGCTCAGGACGGCGGTGACTGGCACATCTATTTCCTGCAGTCTGCAAACACCTGGCCCGAAGAAGTGATGCGGCATCGCAATGTGTCGCAAGGTCATGCCGTGTCGAAGGACCTGATCAACTGGACGCACAAGGGCGTGTGTCTTCAACCTTCGCAAGGCCCGGCCTTTGATGACTGGACCACGTGGACCGGCTCCGTTGTGAAAGATGACGCAGGGCTTTGGCACTTGTTCTACACGGGATCTGCCCATGGTGATGGCGGCTTTTACCAGCGCATTGGTCATGCCACATCGACGGACATGCACAATTGGAGCCGCGTGGGAGATGGCCTGTGCCTTGATCTCACCGGGCCAGTTGCAAGCCACTATGAAGACTACACACCGGGCCACTGGCATGACCGGGCGATGCGCGACCCCTGGGTGATGCGCAATCCTGTCGGTGCGGGCTGGATGATGTATTTCACGGCGCGCGTGCCGGGGCGAACGGAGCCCAACGCAGGCGGCGCCATAGGCTTTGCGACGTCGCCGGATTTGAACACATGGACGCTTGAAAAGCCTATCTATGATGATGGCGATTTCGGCCAACTTGAGGTGCCGCAAGTGTTCAAGCACGGTGGGCGCTGGTACATGATGTTCTGCACGGGTGCTGAACACTGGTCCAGCCGTTACAAGGAACGAAACGCTGACTCGCCCAGCATGGGAACCAGCTATCTTACTGCGCCTTCGCATCTCGGGCCATGGACGGCAGCAGTGCCGTTCATGGATGGCGACATGCCCTGCAATCGCTACGCGGGAAAGATCATCGAGCGCGACGGCAAACTCTCGCTCATGGGATTTCTGCATTTTGACCGCACAGGCAAATTCATCGGCACAATAACAGACCCTGCGCCTGTTTCAGTTGACAGCAATGGCATTTTGAACGTGGAGGAATAAAAAATGGCAGACCTCTCTCTATCGCAAGTCACGAAGAGCTACGGCAAGGTGGACATTATCAAGGGCGTGGACCTTGACATCAAGCATGGTGAATTCGTTGTGTTCGTGGGTCCATCGGGCTGCGGCAAGTCGACGTTGCTGCGCATGATCGCTGGGCTTGAGGACATCACATCGGGCACCATCAAGATCGGCAGCAAGATTGTGAATGATCTGCAACCGAAAGACCGCTCCATCGCCATGGTGTTCCAGTCCTACGCACTGTTCCCGCATATGACAGTGGGAGAAAACGTTGGCTTTGGTTTGAAGATTGCAGGCGAGCGCAAGGATGTGATGGACAAGAAGGTGGCGGAGGCTGCACGCATTCTGAAACTGGAACCGCTGCTGGACCGGAAGCCCTCGCAGCTCTCGGGCGGCCAGCGTCAGCGGGTGGCCATTGGGCGTGCGATTGTGCGCAAGCCCGACGTGTTTCTGTTTGATGAGCCGCTATCGAACCTTGATGCTGCGCTGCGCGTCAATACGCGTGCCGAAATTGCAAAGCTGCACCGTGATCTCGGGGCCACTATGGTTTATGTGACGCATGACCAGGTGGAAGCCATGACGCTTGCTGATCGGATTGCCGTGCTCGAAGCAGGCTACGTGCGTCAGTTCGGAGCACCCATGGATTTGTATCATTACCCGGACAACTTGTTTGTTGCCGGCTTCATCGGCTCACCCAAGATGAATTTCATTCCGGTCGCGGCGAGTGGCGCGGGAAAGACAACGGGAGTCAGTGTTGCAGGGTCGGGCCTCAAAAAAGTTGACGTGAGTGTTGATGCTTCCAGCATCGCCAAGGACGAGAAGCTCACACTCGGCATTCGGCCCGAACATGTGGAAGTGTCAACCGACGGCAAGGGGGCCATGGTGGGCACAGTTCAATTGCTGGAACGCCTCGGCAACCAGACATTCATGGAAGTGGTTTCGGCCGAAGGTGTATCGACAACAGCATTGATCGACGGCGATCTGGTGCTGGACATTGGTGACAAGGTCGGGCTGAATTTTGCCTCCACCGATTGTCATTTATTCAATGAAAAGGGCGAGGCGTTTGCAAGGCCTCGTATGGCTGAGAAGCCGCGGAAGAAGGTGGCATGAGGCCGCTTCCTCTCACCCCATGCCATCTCTCAACTGTACAAAGTATGCATCGCCACCCAGCTGGCCGCCTTTCAATGCGAGTTCCAGTGTCTCGCCTTTGGTGGACCGAGCAACGCACAAGGGCGAGCCTGGTGTTGCGGCCAACGGAAAGCGGGTCTCGAGGGTGAGAATGTCAAGTTCCGCGAGGGCATGACTAGAGGTGTCCCCGCCAGCAACAACGATACGGGAAAGTTTGTGCCGGGCGGCGCAGGACTTCGCAATGTGACCCAAAGCACGGCCGATGGCGCTGCGATCACCCGTCAGGCGTTTGTCGCTGGCCGGGCCAAGAGCCGTGTAGATGATGGGGCTGCCGCCGGAAGCAAGGATCGTGTCGGCCATTGTCATTGCGGTATCGACGTCAAGGTCGATGGGGTGCAGTTCTACACCTGTAAAACCGTGTGCCAGTGCATGGCGAATCTGCCGCTCAGAGGTGGGGGACACACTGCCGGACACGACGATAATTTTCTCTACTGGTGGAACGGGTGGGAAGGCAACGCGCTCACGCGACGTGGCGCTGACGAGCGCATACTCAACGCCTGACGACCCGACGACAAATCTTTCACCCTCTTTTAACAGCGTCTGACCCGCAGCGATCTGAGTTTTCTCGTCATGCACGTCCATCATGTGAACAGGCATTTTCGTCTGCTGCGCAAGATGCAGGCGCACATCC
>JANNNG010000107.1:0-3773 GCA_031398425.1 Hyphomicrobiales bacterium
GCCGAGTTTGTGGTCAGCGTATCCGTTTTTACAGCCTATCTGGTTGCATTTTATGTGGGCCATTGGGAAGGTGGCACCGACTGGCGCAGCGTGGCCTATCCGGTGGCAGGCCTGGTGGCCGGAGGTCTGCCTGCGGCCGTAGCCGGAGGATGGCTGTCGCGCATAGCGCCAAGCCGGGCGCTGACGATCGCGGTGGGTTTGCTTGCGATTGCTATTGCGATTTACCGACTGTTTTAAAATTCAGCGCTGCTTTGCAATCGCATCATGCGCCTGCAGCCGTTTCAACAGTTCTTCGAGCTGCTCGAGCGGCACCATGTTGGGGCCGTCTGATGGAGCGTTGTCGGGGTCATTATGAGTTTCGATGAATACACCAGCCACACCCACAGCCACAGCAGCCTTCGCCAGTACAGGCACCATGCGCCTGTCACCACCTGACGATGTGCCCTGCCCGCCTGGTTGTTGCACGGAATGTGTGGCGTCAAAAATCACGGGCGCACCTGTTTCTGCCATGATGGGAAGTGACCGCATGTCGGAGACGAGTGTATTGTAGCCGAAGCTCGCGCCACGTTCTGTCAACATCACATTGGGATTGCCGCTTTCGGTGACTTTGGCAGCAACGTTCTTCATATCCCATGGGGCAAGGAACTGTCCCTTCTTGATATTGACCACGCGACCCGTCCTCGCTGCGGCAACCAGCAAGTCAGTCTGTCGACACAGGAAGGCAGGGATTTGCAGCACGTCGATGATCGGGGCGAGCAGGGCGCATTGTGCAATGTCGTGGATATCGGTCAGGACTGGCAGATCAAGTTGTGTCTTGACTTCGTCAAACACCCCAAGCGATTTTTCCAGCCCCAGCCCGCGTGTGCCTTTGAGGCTGGTGCGATTGGCCTTGTCGAAGGAAGCCTTGAAAACAAGTCCGATGTTCAGGCGTTCACACATTTGCTTGAGCGCTGTTGCCATCATTAGCGCGTGGTCGCGACTTTCCATCTGGCATGGACCTGCAATCAGGCTGAGCGGCAAATGGTTGGAGAAGCGGACGTTGCCGACATTGACGATGGTGTTCATGATGCCTGCTTGGGATAGACCAGAAACGTGCCGGAGCCATGGGCACAGAGCTTGCCAGCTGTGTCCACAACTCTGGCCTCCGCCGTCAGCATGGTGCGACCAGCGTGGACCACGGTTGCCGTTGCGGTCAACAGACCGGTTTCCACATCAATCTTGCGGACAAATTTAACATTGAGATCAATCGTGCCAAAGCCCGTTCCATCCAATAGTTTGCCCATGACGGCGCGGCCCATCGCGGTGTCGATAAGCGTTGCGACGTAGCCACCATGCATACGGCCCATGTAGTTGTCGAACTTGCGCTGGGGCACGGCTGTAACGGTGGCGGTTCCATCGCCCACCGCAGTGATGGAGAATTGCAACAGTTCCAGCATGGGTGACGAGCCAAAAGGCTCTGCAATTAGGGTCATGACTTTTTGACTTTCGAAACTTCAGGCGGCGGTGCTGGCAATGTGTTGGCAAAACTGCGTGCGGGCAATGTTGCAACGATGGTCATGCGGATATCGCTTGCAACCTGGGCTGCTTCAAAAACATCGCGTACATGGCCGTGCGCGTCAAACTCAATGCCTTGATGGGTGATCGTTGTTAGCTGCACGGTGGGTGGCGGATGGCGCATGACTTTGTTGTGCTCTTGCACAATTGTCAGGAGTTGCTTGCGTACAGCCTCGGCATCAATGTCGTGGGCGAAGGCCACGCTCACATTGAAGCGGCCCACGCTGTCACGGTGGGTCCAGTTCTTCACCGCACCGGAAATCAGCGTAGAATTAGGTACAAAGATGGTGCAGCTATCAAAGGTCTCGATTTCAGTAGCGCGCACGTTGATTTTCTTGACGATGCCCTCGCCCGCTGTGGTCACCACCCAGTCACCGACGCGCACCGGGCGTTCGGCCAAAAGAATTAGACCCGACACGAAATTGTTGGTGATGGACTGCAGACCAAGACCGATACCTACGCCCAAGGCACCAAAGACAATAGTGAGGCTGGAAAAATCAAGTCCCGCAGCACTCAGTGCAAACAAGCCGGCCAGGCTGTAGCCTGTGTAGCCCGCCATGGCGCGCAGCGAATTCTGCACGCCCTTGTCCATTTGCGTATCGGCGAGAACGCGGCGATCCAGCCAGCGCGTCACATATTTGGTGGCCATGAAGCCAACACCGAGAACTGCGAAGGCAATCGCCAAGGCCTTGGGCGAGAGTGTGATATTGCCAATGGGAATGCCTTGCGACAGCCCGGTCATGAAACTGGAAACATCAAACAACACAACGGTCCAGAGTGCGATCAACGACAACAGCCCGACGACAACGAGAAGCGCGTCAACAACGGTGCGCAATGCCAGCACCAGGCGCAGAATTCCCTGCTCGCTCCACCCCGTGACAGTGCGAATGGAATGGCCGGTGCGCGAATGCGGGTCACTTGCGGCGGTGGCCAGTGCATCCACAAAGGCATGCACAATTCCCAGCGCCACCACGAGAATGGCCGTATCAAGCAAGTTGCCTGCGATGAAATAGGACAGTGCGATGAAGCCAAACAGCAATGAGAGTGCGGCCACGATCAGCAACAGCCACCACAACGGCATGAAGTTCATGAACCAAGTCAGAAAATAGGGCGTGCCCTGCCCGGCGAGTTGCTTGTCTGACTCCCGGCGCACCAGCACAAGGCCGATGCCGATCAATATGATCAAGGCCAAGGCCGACAGGGCAGATTGCCCGACAGCAAAACTGATGGGTAGATTGACGTTCGATGCAAAGGCCGAAATCTGATCGCCGAAGCCATAAAATAGATAAGCTATCGAGACGAGTGCCACCAGCCAGCGCGCAGCCGTGCCATTGATGGCCACCAGCCGCCAAGTGGCATTGCGCGGTGAGGTGACAAAATACAGCAGGCCGCCATAAAGTAGTGCAGGCCTCAAGGCGTCGGTCAACACGGTTAAAAGATTGCCGATCGGCGCGGTCAGATAGCCTGTGAGGTCGAGTGAGATTTGCAGCAGCAGCAAGATGCTCGCGAGCAACAGCAGATATTTGAAATAGCCCCAGATGACGTGCCAGAGTTTTGCCAGCCCAGACGGGGCCTCTCCCCCTTCCCTGTAGTCAGGAAAACCAAGCCGCGTCAGCAGCAACGGCAACAGGCGAAAGAGCAGCACGGCAATCGCCAGCAAACCCACGGGCAACAATAAAAACGCCGAAAAGTTTCCGCTGCCACTGGCGTCATTCAAACCCTTGGCGAAAAGTTCACCGATCCGACTGCTCAAAATCCCCGCACCATTCCAGGTGTTGGCCCACAACGTGGGGCTCAAGATGGATTTGTCGGATTTGAAAATGCGTTGCAGAAATTGGCTGCGCTGCAAATTCGTCAGGCGTGCCAAAGCTTGTTCCGCTTCGAGGCCAACCAGAAGGTATTGCTTTTGAGCGGCAGTGGCGCGGGCAAGCTGGGTGTTCAAGTCCTTGCGTTGTGCGGCAATGGTATCCGCTTCCGGTGCCGTCGGTTCCGGCGGTGGGCCCAGGCCTTTCACCTGGGTTGCAATGTCATTCAGCGGACCCGACGCATTTTCTGCGCCGATGCCTGCAGCGGTACGGATTTTTTCCAGTGTGGTGCGCTGCGAGGCTAGCGCATCGTCCTGCAGGGTTCCACTGTCGATGCGGTTGGCCACACTGCGCAATTGCGCTTGCAGCAAAATGGCAGAGCGTTCGGCATCCTTGAGTTTCGCTTCGTCATAG
>JANNNG010000138.1:0-35696 GCA_031398425.1 Hyphomicrobiales bacterium
AAGCCCCTGCGCGCCGTGCAAGTGGGCGGCCCCCTCGGTTCCTATGTTCCCGCATCCCAACTCGATCTTGCCATGGACTATGAAACCTTTGCGGCAGCGGGTGCCATGGTTGGCCACGGTGGCATCGTCGTTTTCGACGAAACAGTCGACATGGCACAACAAGCCCACTTCGCCATGGAATTCTGTGCCATCGAGTCCTGCGGCAAGTGCACCCCCTGCCGAATCGGCTCGACCAGAGGCGCTGAAACCATCGACAAGATTCTGGCAGGTGAAAACATCACCGCCAATCTGACGTTGCTTGAAGACCTCTGTCAGACCATGACCGACGGCAGCCTCTGCGCCATGGGCGGATTGACGCCAATGCCGGTGATGAGTGCGGTCAAGCATTTTCCTGAAGACTTTAATGCTGCGAAACGGATGGCAGCTGAATGACTGAACCGAAGACCCCACACCCGGCCGCTTTCTTCACCCCTCCCCAATCTTTGGGGAGGGGCCGGGGGGTGGGGACTTCGCCATACATTTACCGAGGTGATCCCATGCTGATCAAGGAAACCGACTACGGCACACCAGCTGCAAAATCTGCAGTGATGGTCACCCTTGAAATCGACGGTCACCAGATCACCGTGCCCGAAGGCACCTCCATCATGCGGGCTGCCATGGAGCTTGGCACCAAGATCCCAAAGCTCTGCGCCACCGACTCGATCAATGCCTTCGGCTCCTGCCGCCTTTGCCTTGTCGAAGTTGAAGGCCGCAAGGGAACACCTGCCTCTTGCACCACACCCGTGGCAGCCGGCATAAAAGTCCGTACACAGACGGATCGCCTCGCCAATCTGCGCAAGGGCGTGATGGAGCTCTATATCTCTGACCATCCCCTTGACTGCCTCACCTGTGCCGCCAATGGCGATTGCGAATTGCAGGATATGGCGGGGGCCGTGGGCCTGCGCGATGTGCGCTATGGCTATGCAGGCGACAACCATACGAGCGCCACAAGGCCGTCAGGCGAGGAAAATTTCCGCTTCAAGGCGAAAGATGAATCGAACCCTTACTTCACCTTCGATCCCGCAAAATGCATCGTCTGCAACCGTTGTGTGCGCGCCTGCGAGGAAGTGCAGGGAACCTTCGCCCTGACGATTGACGGTCGCGGCTTTGCATCCCACGTGTCAGCCGGCATGGACGAAAGCTTCCTGAATTCTGAATGCGTCAGTTGCGGCGCCTGCGTACAAGCCTGCCCCACCGCCACCCTGACGGAAAAATCCGTGATCGCCAAAGGCCAGGCCGAACACTCTGTGGTTACCACCTGCGCCTATTGCGGTGTGGGCTGTTCCTTCAAGGCCGAGATGAAGGGCGACGATGTCGTTCGCATGGTGCCCTACAAGGACGGTGGTGCAAACGAAGGCCACTCCTGCGTCAAGGGCCGCTTCGCCTGGGGCTATGCCACCCACAAGGACCGCATCACGTCCCCGATGATCCGTGAACGGATCAATGATCCTTGGCGCGAAGTGTCCTGGGATGAAGCGATCACGTATACAGCCGAACGCTTCAAGGCGATCCAGCAGAAATACGGTCGCGGCTCCATCGGCGGCATCACCTCCTCACGCTGCACCAATGAAGAAGTCTACGTGGTGCAGAAAATGATCCGCGCGGCTTTCCACAACAACAACGTCGACACTTGTGCCCGCGTCTGCCACTCGCCCACTGGCTATGGCCTCTCCAAAACCTTCGGCACCTCTGCGGGAACGCAGGATTTCAAATCCGTCGATGATGCTGACGTCATCATGGTCATCGGTGCCAACCCCACAGACGGACATCCGGTTTTTGCGAGCCGCATGAAAAAGCGCCTGCGGTCAGGCGCAAAACTTATTGTCGTTGATCCGCGCAAGACTGACTCCGTGAAATCGCCCCACGTGAAAGCCGACTATCACCTGCCGCTGATGCCCGGCACAAACGTGGCAATTATCAACGCCATGGCCCATGTCATTATAACTGAGGGTCTCGAAAATAAAGCCTTTATCGCCGAACGGATTGACCAGACTGAATTTGCGCGCTGGACCAATTTCATCCGTGAACGGAGCAATTCACCAGAAGTTCTTGGAGTGGCAGCAGGCGTGGACCCAGAAGCCATTCGCGGTGCCGCTCGCCTCTATGCCACCGGCGGCAAGGCCGCGATCTACTATGGTCTCGGTGTTACCGAACACTCCCAAGGCTCCACCATGGTCATGGGCATGGCCAACCTTGCCATGCTCACAGGCAACATTGGCAAGCGCGGCATGGGAGTAAATCCACTCCGCGGCCAGAACAATGTGCAGGGGTCCTGCGACATGGGCTCCTTTCCGCATGAATTGCCGGGCTACCGCCACATCAGCGATGACACCGTGCGCCAACAATTTGAAACCGTCTGGAACGCATCACTCGATGATGAACCAGGCCTGCGCATTCCCAACATGTTTGACGCCGCCGTCGAAGGCACCTTCAAGGGTCTCTATGTGCAGGGCGAAGACATCGCGCAATCGGACCCAAATACAAATCACGTCACCCGCGCCCTTGAGAGCATGGAGTGCATTGTGGTGCAGGACCTCTTCCTCAATGAGACAGCAGCCTTCGCCCATGTCTTCCTGCCCGGCACCAGCTTCCTGGAAAAAGACGGCACATTCACGAATGCCGAACGCCGCATCAACCGCGTGCGCCAGGTGAAAAAACCGCTGCAGGACAAGCATGAATGGCAAGTGGTCTGCGATCTCGCGCAGGCCATGGGCTATGACATGCGCTACAACAGTGCGGCCGAAATCATGGACGAAATTGCAGCGTTGACTCCCACCTTCAAGGGCGTGTCCTTCAAGCGGCTTGATGAATTGGGCTCGCTGCAGTGGCCGGTGAACGACGCTGCCCCCGATGGCACGCCGATCATGCATGTCGACAAGTTTGTACGCGGGCTTGGCCGTTTCATGATCACCGAATATGTTCCAACCACGGAACGTTCCACGCGCGAGTTCCCGCTGATCCTGACGACTGGCCGCATTCTTTCGCAATATAATGTGGGAGCACAAACCCGTCGCACAGAAAACGTGACGTGGCATACGGAAGACGTTCTCGAGATTCATCCCCACGACGCAGAGGTGCGCGGCATCCATCACGGCCAGATGGTTTCGATCGCCTCGCGCATGGGGGCAACGTCCCTGCGCGCCGATGTAACGGAACGCATGCCGCAAGGCGTCGTCTACACGACGTTCCACCACCCGGTGTCCGGCGCCAACGTGATCACGACAGAAAATTCCGACTGGGCCACCAATTGCCCGGAATACAAGGTAACGGCCGTGCAGGTGACGCTCTCCAATCGTCAATCCGACTGGCAGGATGAATGGGAAGTGCGGGAAAGAGACAACAAGCGCGTGGCGGCGGAGTGAGCTTGCTCCGAATGCGTGGCCCAGCTTCGCTGAGGGAGAAAAGAATATTTTCTCCCTCGCAGAAGGCGGGGGAGTACCCCGAAGGGGGGAGGGGGTGTCTCAGCGAGTCCGCCTCTCAAAAAATCACAGGCACCCTGAATGGCAGACCAACAATCTGGCTCCTGCCAGAAGAAGTGCCCGTCGCCCTTCAACTAAACACCCAGCCCTACGCCGTGATGATGGCCACACCCGCCAATCTTGAAGACTTCGCAACCGGGTTCTCCCTCTCGGAGGGCCTGATCATCCACGCCTCACACATCAGCAGCATACTCGTGATGCCGTCAGGAGAAGGCTTCACTGTTGATCTCGCGATCGCGGAAAATCATATTATCCGTGAACGGATGATTTCCCGCAACATTGAAGGCCGGGTCGGTTGCGGCCTTTGCGGCATCGAAGACATGGCCGATGCCATCCGCATGCCACATGGCAAACTCCAACCGCAACCACTGAATCCAGAAGCCGTAATCCGTGCCTTCGCTGAACTCCCTCACCACCAGCCTATGAACGCTGTCAATCGCACCGTCCACGCCGCCGCCTGGTGTTCCGTGGACGGATCAATTATGCTCGCCCGTGAAGATGTGGGCCGCCACAACGCTCTCGACAAGCTGATCGGAGCCATGGCGCAATCAGGCACGACACCCGACCATGGTTTTGTCCTGATGTCCTCGCGCTGCTCCTTCGAACTGGTGCAGAAATGCGCCATCGCAGGCATTGCAGCACTCGCCACGGTGTCAGCTCCCACCGCCCTCGCCCACCGCCTTGCGAAGGACGCAGGACTCACCCTCGCCGCCCTTTCGCCGAAGGGTGTCATGATGTTCAACGGAGATTGACATGCAAACCGACGACATGATCCGCATGGCCAACCAGATGGCGGATTTTTTCAAGAGCTATGGCGAGCGGGAAGCCGTGGACGGCATCTCCGATCATATCAACAAGTTCTGGGATCCAGGCATGCGGAAGGATTTTCTCGCATATCTGGAGACGGGTGGTGCTGGACTAAGCGACCTCGTGAAGAAAGCCGCAGAAACTGTTAGGCGGCCAAAAGCGGCATGAACGCTTGCTGAAACACCCCCTCCCCCTTCGGCGTACTCCCCCAGCTTCGCTGAGGGAGAAAAAAATATTTTCTCCCTCGGCCTCTTGGGCCGGGGGAGTACGGCGAAGCCGGGAGGGGGTGTTTGACACCAAACGCATCTCTCACTCCGGCTGCAAGATCACAAACGGCTCATTCACACAGCGCCGCAGCAGTTTCTCATAGGCCGGATAAAGCCCGTCATCGGCGGTGATCAATCCGAAGCGCAAATCAATTCCGAACATCGCAACAGGGGCGAGAACAATCGGCACGGCAATCGGCATCAATGTCGCCCCGCGGCCGGACTGCAGCGTGGCGAGAAGCCCGAACATTTCTCCCCCCACCATGGGCCGCGTCAGCGTCGCCATGCGATGCTGGCCGTGCTTGTTGGTGGTGAGGTAGATATAGCCCGACTGATGCGGCACAGCCACTGACCCATCCTGCTTGTAGGCAGAATCCAAACGATCACTCTCCTGGAAAATCAGTTGCGCCAGCGTCTTGTCCCAGCTGATCTCCGTGCGATAGGCATAGATCGCCTTCGACACGCTGAACGAAGGCCGCAGCGTCAGGTAACTGCCCTCCAGCCATTTGACAGCAGGGCGCGAATAGGAGCCAAGCGAGTCCGGTGCGGTGGCGCTTTCAACCACATGCCCATTGCGGCGCAGGTTCAACCCCAGCGACGTCTCCAGCCGCACCACCGTGGCCAGCGTGAAGGGCCGCTGGCCAGACAAGGCCTTTTCCAAAGTCGACAATGAAAGCCTGGCATGATCGGCAAGGCCAGCCCGCGTCATTCGCCGCTTGGCCAGTTCCTCGCGGATGACAGCGCTGATGCGCGCATTCTCTTCCGCCGAAAGGTCTTCATCCGCCATCTCTGTCCCCGCACAAATCCGCACATTTCCGCACAGACTAGCATTTGCCATCATGATTCCGGCAGAAGAAAGATGGTCTTCACGTTGGCGGCGGATTCGCCGCACGTGTAACTGAAGTATCCGAGGGCATCAACTTCGGAGGAATAAAGTGACCACATTCGCGCGTGCCGGCGGCCAGAACAGCCGGATCAAATCCATCATCGATACAACAGTGGCCGTGCTGCTGACCCTGAGTTTCCTGCTTGCGGGATTTTTCACACCCGCCAAGGCAGGTGTGGGGCCCAATGACATGGGCACCGGCAGTCTGCTGCTCAAAACCAGGAAGGGCGACTACGTCGAAGCGCCCCGATTGGGATCCGACTACAGCGTCACCATCTCCGGTCCCACGGGCCGCACCGTGTTGACCCAGCGCTTTTCCAATCCTTCTGAAGGCTGGGTGGAAGGCATCTACGTTTTCCCACTGCCCGAAGGAGCCGCCGTCGACACGCTGAAAATCGTGGCAGGCAATCGTGTCATCGTCGGCGAAGTGAAGGAAAAGCAGGAAGCCAAGGTCATCTATGAAACCGCCAAGCGCGAAGGCCAGACCGCATCGCTCCTGGAACAGGAACGGCCCAACCTTTTCACCAATTCGGTCGCCAACATCGGCCCCTATGAAACCGTTGTGGTGCAGATCGAGTACCAGGAAACCGTCGCCCAGTCGGCTGGCACTTACACGTTGCGCCTGCCGCTCGTCGTGGCACCGCGTTACAATCCAAAGCCGATTGTGCAATCCGTTGAATTTGGTGCTGATGGTTCTGGCTATGGTGCAACAGTGAATGATCCTGTGCCGGACCGTGACCGCATCGAACCACCGGTACTTGATCCACGCGACAATGATCCTGTGAACCCGGTATCGATCAACGTCAACCTGAATGCAGGCTTTGCCGTGGGAGAAGTAAAGAGTCATTTCCACCAGATCAATGCTCAGTCTACGGACGATCAGTCCCGTGTCATCACACTGACCGCCAGCACTGTTCCGGCAGATCGCGACTTCGAACTCACTTGGACAGCCAGGGGGACGGCTCCTCAGGTGGGCTTGTTCAGGGAAACCATTGCCGGCAAGGACTATCTGCTGGCCACGGTCACCCCGCCATCGGTGCCATCAGCGGGAAAATCCAGCCCCCGTGAATCGATCTTCGTGATTGACAACTCCGGCTCCATGGATGGTCCTTCAATGGAGCAGGCCAAGCAGGCCCTGCTCCTGGGTCTCGGCAAACTCAACACGTCCGACCGTTTCAACGTCATCCGTTTCGACGACACCATGGACACGCTGTTCGAGGCAGCCGTGCCCGCTGACGCCATCAACATCACGGCAGCAAAGAACTTCGTATCCGCGCTCACAGCCAACGGCGGCACGGAAATGATCCCGCCACTGAAAGCCGCATTGGTGGATGATCAGGCGTCTGCCAAAACCCACTTGCGCCAGGTGGTGTTCATCACTGATGGTGCGATTGGCAATGAAGCCGAGATGTTTGCAACACTGACATCGCAGCGGGGCCGCAGTCGCGTGTTCATGGTGGGCATTGGCTCTGCACCCAATTCCTACCTGATGACGCGGGCCGCCGAACTGGGCCGTGGCACTTTCACCTTCATCGGTGATGCATCGCAAGTCACCACACGCATGGACGAGCTTTTCACCAAGATCGGCCAACCTGTGGTCACAGGCCTTGCTGCTGACTTGACGTGGGGCAAATCCACCCTCACGCCATCGCTGCTGCCAGACCTTTATCAGGGCGAACCTCTGTTGATGATGGCCGAAGGCAATTCTCTGTCGGGTGATCTCGTCATCACCGGGCAAATCGGCGATGCGCCATGGTCGGTAAAACTGCCCGTGTCGGCAGCGGCACCAGCCAAGGGCATTTCCAAGCTCTGGGCCCGCCGCAAGATCGCCGACATCGAAGTGGCCCAGACCATGGGTACGTTGACGGCTGATGTGGCGAACAGACAAGTTCTTGAGTTGGCGCTGGCGCATCAGATCGTGTCGTCACAAACCAGCCTGATCGCCGTCGACAAGAACCCGAAGCGTCCACTTGATCAGAAACTGACCCGCGCCGAAGTGCCCTTGAACCTGCCCGCAGGCTGGAATTTCGACAAGGTATTCGGCACCGACAAGCCAGTGTTGACGCCCAAACAACGTGATGCCCAGGCCGACTTCCTGCAACTGGCATCAAGCGACAAGCCGGTGACTGCAGAACAGGCGATTGCCAACCCCGTCGAACTGCCGCAGACGGCAACACCCTCAGCGCTCTTCGCAATGATCAGTATGCTGATGATGATGCTGGCGATGATGTTCCGTGTGTACGCGATGCGGAGCAGACTGGCATGAGTGGTGCCTGCATCAACACCCCCTCCCCCCTTCGGGGTACTTCCCCGGCCAAGGGGCCGAGGGAGAAAACAAACCTTTCTCCCTCGGCCCTCTTGGGCCAGGGGAGTACGGCGAAGCCGGGAGGGGGTATCTCCACACGCTCCCTCTCTAATTTTTGCGCTCTGCTCTGCCTGGTGATCGCCCTTACCTTCCTCGCCAAATCCATCTGGATTCCCCTGAAAGCCGAAGTGGCACAAATCCTGTTGCAACGCGCCTTCACGCAATCCCTTGCCACAGGCGAACAGGTAAAACCCTGGAGCTGGGCCGATACCTGGCCTGTCGCCGAAATTCGCATCCCCCGCATCGGTGCTGAAGCCATCGTGCTGGAGGGTGCCACGTCAGAGGCCCTCGCCTTCGGACCCACCTGGCTGCCCGACACGTCTAAACCTGGCGAACGCGGCACGACGGTGATCGCGGCCCACCGCGACACGCATTTCGAATTTCTCAAAAATGTTGCGATCAACGACCAGATCAACATCACCCGCACCGATGGTCTCACATTCCAATACAAGGTCACCACCATGCGCATCGCCCACTGGAACACCTCGGGCATAGACCGCCACGCAAGAGGACATCATCTGGTGTTGTCGACGTGCTATCCGTTTGATGCGGTGACACGGGGCAGCCAGCGCTATATCGTGGAAGCAACACTGGTAAATTGACATTCCCTCTCCGCCACGCGTTCCGCGTGCCACCTCTCCCGCAAGCGGGCGAGGATAAGATTCTTCCTCCTCACCCGCTTGCGGGAGAGGTGGCAGGCGCGCCAGCGCCTGACGGAGAGGGACTGCCTACTCCACCTTCCGCTTCACCTTCGGCAATTTCCATAAATGATCCACCAACTCTTCCACGCTGATCCCCTCTTCCGAGTAGACCTCACCCGCCACCGAAATCCCGGCTTGAACAACTGTCTGGACCCGCCCCGAAACCAGCGGATGCCACCAAGGCAGCCCGTGCCCCTCATCCAGCAGGCGATAGGCGCAGGTCTTCGGCAACCAGCCGAGATCACCCACATTCGCAGGCGTCAACGTCACGCAATCGGGCACGCGCTTTGCCCGGTTGACATAATCCGTACACTGACAGGTTTTCAGATCGAGCAATTTGCAGGCCGCGCGCGTATAGAGAAACCGCCCCGTATCCTCATCCTCAAGCTTGTTCAGGCAACAGCGCCCACAGCCATCGCAAAGGCTTTCCCATTCCTCACGGGACATTTCGGCAAGCGATTTGGTTTTCCAGAAGGGCAGTGCCATCTGGCAGTGCTAAAGCCAGTGCGATGACAATGCAACCGCTCAGCCCAGGCTTCACCATTTTTTGCAGACAACCTCGACACCGGGAACAAATCTGGATAAACGTTTCTCAATTCACGCAAGACTAGGTTTGGCCTTGGCAAAACTGCCCACACGCAATCGGCTTTTCAGGGCCATTTGGACCGCAGACTCCGTGGTGAGCACGGCGCTGTTTGAAAGCTGGGACACGCTCAAACGCTGGGCATCGGCCTATTCGTCTTTCCTGCACAGCTATTTCCGTATTTCCGGCCCGCGTCGCTGGCTGATCGATGCTGTGGACGACTTGTTTTCTTTTGGTGTTATGGCCGCCCTCGGACTGATCACCTTTGCGTTACCAACCTTCTCGGATACGGGTGATGTCTGGAATCGTGGACGTGACCATGCCGTTACCTTCACCGATGCCAATGGCGAGATCATCGGCCAGCGCGGCATCCGCCAGGACGACGCCATCCCGCTTGAGGACATTCCAACCAACCTGATCAAAGCGGTGTTGGCCACGGAAGACGCCCGTTTCTTTGATCACTTTGGCGTCGATGTCATCGGCACCTTCCGCGCTGCTTTGCGCAATGCCAAGTCTGATGGTCGTGCGCAAGGTGGTTCTTCCATCACCCAGCAGGTGGCCAAGAACCTTTTCCTTTCGCCTGAGCGCACGATCAAACGCAAGGTGCACGAGGCATTTCTGTCGCTCTGGATTGAGGCCCGCAGATCAAAGAAAGAAATCCTGAAACTTTATCTCGACCGTTCCTATCTCGGTGGCGGCAACTACGGTGTCGAAGCGGCGTCGCAATTCTATTTCGGGAAATCCGTGCGCGACATCAACCTGTCAGAAGCAGCTATACTTGCAGGTCTTTTCAAGGCCCCCACGGCCTATGCGCCGCACAAGAATCCGGATGCCGCCCGTGGCCGTTCCAATGTGGTGCTCTACCGCATGCTGGATGTTGGCTTCATCACACAAGGCGAGTTGCTGCAGGCCAAGCGCACACCCGCCATCATCGTGGCCAACAAGAATCTGGATGCGCCCAACTGGTATCTCGACTGGGCCTATCAGGACACGCTGGACATTCTCGAAAAATATGATCTCACCAGTCACTATGTGATCGAGGTCAAGACCACCATCGACATGAAACTGCAAAAGGCAAGCGAACGCATTCTGAGCGATGCCATTGCCCTTGAAGGCGAGAAGGAAAAGTATTCGCAAGCCGCTTCCGTTACCATGTCCCCCGATGGTGCGGTCCGGGCAATCGTCGGCGGCAAGGATTATGAAGAGTCGCAATTCAATCGCGCCACTGATGCCGAACGCCAATCCGGTTCGTCCTTCAAGCCCTTTGTCTATCTCGCAGCGCTTCGTGCAGGCTGGAAACCCAACCAGATCGTGGTGGACGGTCCGGTGTCCTATGGCAATTGGTCACCCAAGAACTACTCCGATAAATATGCAGGCCGCGTCACACTGACATCGGCCCTTGCCCATTCCTACAATTCCATCCCCGTCAAGATCCTGATTGACGTCGGTATCAAACCGATCGTCAAGGCTGCCCACGACATGGGCATCAAGGGCGATCTCGAAACCTGGGCACCCATGGTGCTGGGCACATCATCCCTCACCCTCATGGATCTGACAACGGGCTACGCCACCTTCGCAGGCGGCGGTAAGTTGGCGGCTCCCTATGCCATTCTGGAAATTCGCAAGCCCACAGGTGATATCATTTACGCGCGGGAAAAGAATACGGCCGCACCTCGGCAGGTCGAAAGTGTCGAAGTCATCTCCGAACTCAACACCATGCTGGGTGCGGTCGTGAAAAACGGTACGGCGAGAAAAGCCGATCTCGGCTTTGCCCCGCAAGGCGGCAAGACCGGCACCAATCAAAGCTATCGTGACGCCTGGTACATTGGCTTCACCGCCCACTACGTCACAGGCGTATGGGTCGGCAATGATGACTTCTCGCCCATGAACGAAGTCACGGGCGGTCGCATCCCCGCCCCTTTGTGGAAGACCATCATGCAGGTTGCCGAACAGGGCCAGCAACCGGAAGCACTGGCCGGCCTTCCGCTCGATGACAGCTACACGCAGGTCGCCATTGCCGAGCCCGCAGTCAATCCGGTCGTTGACGAAACACCCGATGTCAGCGCCGACACTGCAGTTGCCTCAAGCACCGATGAAGGAGAGGACGTATTGAAAGGCATGTTCAACCTGTTCGAAAAGAAGCGTCCCGTTGCCTCCAACGTTCAGAAGCGCAAACGCGCGTTGCGCAAGCAGCGCCGCGTCGCAGCCACAGGAGATCAGCAGTTGCAATTGCCCCGTGGCAACGTGCAGCGCGCACCCAGGCGCAATTTTATCGACTCACTCTTCGATCCACCGGAGCGCCGCAAGAAACGAAAACCGCTGTTCAGTTTCTGATGTTTCTTGCGCGCGATTTCATGCACAACGCTTCCCCCATGCTGAAATGCGCGTTAAGACGTGCTCACAATGAATCGTGCCATCATTCCTCTCATCATGCTCTTCGTGGGTGCAGGCCTCGGTCTGTTGTCGGCGCAGTACATGATGGAGAATGTAACCGTTGCATCTCCCGTTGAGGGCAGCGGCTGGAAGGAAATTCGCGCAGGCCAGCAGAATTTATCTTCAACTTATCTTGATGGACATTTCCTGCGGCGTGGTCAATTGCCGCCCTTGAAGGGCAGCCGCTATTTCGTTCGCACTTCCGATGATGACGGCAACAGCTTGCGCGGAGACTGTCTCGTCAGCATCGAAGCTATCTACCCACAGGCGCGCTGGTGGTTTGTGAGTTCTTCCGCCGGCAGTGCTCGCACCTCACTTGATGTGTCCAAAGCTGTGCGCGAAACCACAGGCGAAACCACCGTGTCATTGTCCGTGGCACCAGCACCCGGAAACTGGCTCGCCCCGCCTTTCGCTGGTGGCTATGAATTGCAACTGGTTCTGCTTGGCACCACTGACGATCCCACATCAATTCCCAAGCTGCCGCGTGTCAAGCGGCTGTGGTGCTGAAGCCATGCGGCGTCAATTTTTCTGGCTCGTCACCTCTTTTGTTCTGGCACTGATCGTGCATGTGAGTTTTGTTTTGTTTGTTCCGAGCCGTTCACTCAGCGCCGCCATTGACCAAGCACTGGGAGACAATCGGAACAAGGGCTTCTCTGTTTTGAGTCAAGAAGCGCAGGTCAAGCTCATACCGTTTGCATCGACCGATAACATCGTGGGCATCTGCAAATTCAATGTCGCAAAGGGTTCGGTAAAGGTCACGGCCCAATTGCCTGAAGGCTTCTGGACCTTTGCAGTCTACACCATTCGTGGCGAACAGGTTTATGCCATCAACGACACGCAAGCTGATACCAATTCATTCAGCGTTGAACTTTCGCGTGATGGTGGATTGCTGTCAAAAATCTTCGGCAGCAGCGATGATGCCATTAATGTGGCGGGCGATGACCTCGGTTGGCGCATTGCCATGACGGAAGACAGTGGCCTTGCCGTATTGTGGATGGCTGTTGCCGACCCCCTGCTCCGCAAGGAAGCCGAGGACGTCATCAAGAAAACCAGATGTGTGGAAGTAAACGGTTGAGCTTAGTTTGCGATGCGAGCAGGGCTATCTAAAGCAAGGTCAGCCTTGTTGCGCAGATCGTCAAAATCAATGCGCTCAACGCGCACCCCGTTGTAAATCAATATGGTGGCCGTATGGCCGGGCTCCCACAACGATTTTTCCGTGATGCTGCGCTTTTGAAATTGCAGAATGGCAGCCATGTTGTGTGTCCCGTAACCCGCGTTGATGTGTTGTCGTTATGCATGATCAAAACCAGTTAAGGTTAACAATTGCATAAAGCTCAGTGGTCAAAAGGCAACAGTCCGGCAAAACCCGATTTGTCCTCAACCTCGATCACCCAGAGGTCACTGTCAAACCTGCGAGCACGCATGATTTTCTCGTTTGTTTCGGGCCAGGTCAGCCGCACCTGCGTGCTGTTTTCAAACAATCTGTTGCCCGCATCATCATAGGCGGGGCCAGGCGGCGGCACCAATAAACTGTGTGTGCCATCGAGATGATTGATCACCACGAGCAACGCACCGGCATCGGCATGGCCACGATGCAGCACAGCACCGGATTGTCCTGCCACGGCACAACGACGTAAAAACGCCTGCACCCAAAGCTCGGTTTTCAACCGCGCACTCATGCGTCAAGGTTTCTTAGCTGTCTCAGCTGATTTGATGGCACTCAACAGTGCCTTGGAAATCCTGCCCTGCATGGCAAGGCCATGGTCCATTTCAAAAATCAGAATGGCAGAGCGCGTGCCTTCGTCAAGCTGCCCCGAACGGCTGCCGGGATCATAGCCCAACCGCGCCAGACGCGATTGCACTTTTGCAATGGCATTCTCACCCGCTGAAGCAGCTTTGGGTTTCGCAAAAACTTTCAGGGGCACCTGTGCCAATGGCTTGGCCACAGGTGCGGTCACAGGCTCTTCTGCCGTGACCGAGCCTGTGAATTCAGCCGCCTGGTTGAGCTTGCGCGTATACTGAATATGCTCCAGCAAGTCCTTCGATAGCTCGCCCGTCACCTGCATTTTGTTTTCGCGCTGATAGGCTTCAATAGCAAGCTTTGTGCGCGGACCTGTGACACCATCCACGAGGCCTTCAAAATGTCCTGTCGCCAACAACTCACGCTGCACGTCTTCCACCAGCGCGTCGTATCTGAGCGTGATGGTGCGGGACATCTTCTGTCCCGCATCAACCGTCACCCGCGTGCTGCCATCCACGCGGGCCGCAAGCTTCGATGGTTCCTGGTTGAAAAAGGAATTGAACACGATCGCGCAACAGCCAACAAAAGCCCCCGTGGACAATACCACGGCAAGGGCTTTGGATGGCCGCGGCTGATCCACGACGATTGATGCTTTCTTCCGTTTACGCAAAGGCCAAAACCCACAAACAACCTGATTGGCGTCACTGTGCAGTGCCGCGGGTTAACGTTGCCTTTCCACGGCCATGGTTGTGCTTAACGAAATCTTTCGCCAACGCGGCAGATTTGACTCAAAGTCTCATGTGCAGTTTCACCTGGCACTCATGGGCTTTTGTTATATCAGGAGCATAACAAAGGGATCACCAGAAGGTGACGCCAAGGGATTATCGAGATGGGGATGTTGAGAACATTGTTTTTCGTGGGTGCAGCATTTGCACTCATGCCGTCACCGCCGCCCGAACCGGATCAGGCGCAATCTGCTACACCGCCGGGCACCTTCGCCTATGTTGCTGCGGCTGCCGAAACGGTGGCGGACCTGCGCGGTTTTTGTCAGCGCAATCCCCATGTTTGCAGCACTGCCGGGACCATGGCATCCAGCGTGGAAGGCAAGGCAAAATACTCGGCCAAGCTGATCTACGAATGGGCCAACGAAGCCAAGGCCGGCGCCGGCGCGGACCCGATTCAAACCGCGTCACCACCCACCCGAGCATTGGACCTGAAAGAAAGCCAGAACACCCTGTCACTGGCCGATCTTGTTCCCGCATGGAAAAAGCCCAAGGGCTAAGCGTCATGGGTTGAGCTTCACGGCCCAAGGCCCTATGTGCTGGCCATGGCTCACAGCTTTGAACAACTGCGCGAGGATTTCTCTTATCTTGATGATTGGGAAGACCGCTACAAACATGTGATCGACCTGGGCCGCGCCCTTCCCGCGATGCCGGAGGCATTGAAAACCGCCGGCACCAAGGTCAATGGCTGCGCCAGCCAGGTCTGGATTCATTCGACACCATCAGCCGACGGAAAGCTTGCCCTGCAGGGCGACAGCGACGCCCTCATCGTGAAAGGCCTCATCGCCATCGCCTTCATGATCTACGCGCCATTGAGGGTTGATGAAATCGCAAAGCTCGATGCCGTGCCCCTGTTCGCCGAGTTGGGATTGAAAGACCACCTGACACCACAACGCTCGAACGGACTGGCGTCAATGGTGGCACGAATCAAGGCCGACGCGGTTGCGGCAAGGTAAGAGACTTCACCCCGCAATCTCCGGCCTGAAATCCCCAACGGCCCAATGCCCGATCTTGCCAGGCCCGCCGTGCCGCAGCGACGCCTTGAAGCCATAGTGCCGCGCCAGCCTCGTCAAGGCCAGTTGCAGCACCGCTTTTCCTGCACGCCTTGGCATGCTGAGTCGCAGTTCCGCCTGCTCAAGCCCTCCCGCCATGCAGCAGACATGAAACAGAATGCCCGACAATTCCGGCCCCACAGCATCAAGCGCGTCATGCAGCATATGTCGTGCAGCCAGAACAGCGTCATTCAGCTTTTCGATGTGATTGTCGCTGAACTGCGGTTGTCGCCCGCCGGAGCTGCCTTGTGCCTCGTAAGCCATGGTCACACGTGCACCATAATGGGCCCGCTCGTAGTCCACCCGTAGCCGCTCACCGGCCCGCAATTGATCCACGTCAAGCACGGCTGATCCATCGGCATTGCGCATGAAGGCAAGCCGCATCAGCGGGCTTTCTGCACTGTCCAGCACAGGCTCTGTCAAACTGCCAGACAGGCGAAAAAGACCAGGCGACTTTTCCTCCAGCCTGCCCGCTTGCTTGAGCTGGTCCAGCAGTTTTGCATTCCGTTTCGACAGTGGCTTGGCAGCCGCCGACCCCGGCTTTTGCATGTACCAAAGCCCGGAGCGCCAGAAAAATGTTGCGTTTTCAGGGACTTTTGCTGACTTGGTCTCGGGTGAATGCGGTGCGTGATACATATTCATCTCCTTCTAGGAAACGGTTCTAGAACAAAATTAGAACAGAATCAATCCCTATTTTAGGAGGCCAGACATGCGCGGAATTCCTGCTCGTGCAAGATCTCGGACGCTGGCACGAAATGGTCATAGCACAGAACCATGCCAACCCGTTGCGACGTGGTGCGCAGCGGCAGTTTTAGCCAGTATTGCACCACATGTTCCTTGTTCACGATAGGGCCCTGCACCACGCCTTGCGTCGGTTGGGCAAGCTCGATGGTGCGCCGGTAGGCTGCCTGCCAATACTCGGACTTGTTGCCACAGGGTAAATCCGTCACCAGCATGCCCGTCACTTCAACATCGTAGATGTCGCGAAGTCTGGTGCCCGCAAGCCGCACGCGGGCTTGACTGAAGTCTGCATGCACATCAATCAGGCTGATGCCCGCCAAAAGCTTGGGCAAATGGATCGGGTTGATATCTGTACGGTTGGGAATGGCATTAGAAGCTGCCACTTCAAGCCAATAGTCATACAGTTGGCGTTGCTCCGGCACAATCAACTGTGCACGAAACGCCTGCGCGCCCGAACCAATTTCCACTGCCGCCCCACTTGTCGTTTCCGGTCAGAACAACCGAATCATCCCCTTATGAATCGGCAGACCGTGATCCGCAAGAGTCCGCAGAATTAATTTTTCACTGCAGCCGAACCGGTCAGTGCACCGGCGCGTAGGGCCCGGTCTTGCCCTGAGCCCAATCCCAATAGGTCAGAAGAATGCGCGCCTTGTTGAATGACATGGTTTCGAACATGATCTGCAATTCGGCAACGTCGCGTTCGCGCGTCACCAACGGCAGATCGGCATCCTGCATGCGCTTCAGCAATCCGGCCACCGCACTGCGCGGATAGCCAGCCGCCTTCAGCATGATCACGATGGCATCACCCTGCAAATCGCTCAGGATTCGTGTCATCGTTGCCGGGTTCACCTGCATGATCTGCGACAGCTCTTCGGAAGCCACTTCCACATGGCCACGCGCAGCGCGCTCCAATCCTTCCAGCAGGGCGTGCTGGTTCATGGGCTCGGGTTCGGCATCATCGTCGGTCTGCGTCGCCATGGTGATTTTCAGAATCTTGGTAAGGGTTTCTGAATCCGTGAGGAAGCGCGAGAGAATGAAGCGCCGCAATTGCGCAGGCGCCAGCCAGAACAATTCGAACGCAAAGGGGGCCAGAAAATCATGCCGCGTGGCCAGTGGCGCCAGCAACTCTTCATGGTTTTCACACAGCACCAGCAAGGACTGGAAACCATCATGGGATATTTCAGCATCCATGTTGCGCACCAGTGTGAGCACAACAGAAGGCTCGCCGGACTTGATCAAGGCATCGCTGGTGTGGCGGCTCAGCTTGCGGCGACGCGCAATCATGCGAAGTTTTGCGGGCGCGCCTTCCTCAACCACTGATGCAATATCCTTATCCGTGAGGTGTGCGCAATCTTCCAGAAGTGGCCCCGCCACTTCGACGCGCGGATCGCGAATGAGGCGCGCGGTCAGCAGATGCGGTGGATTCTCCATGATCGACAATCGCTGGGCCAGCAGGATCAGCGGCTTCATTTCAAGCCGGGGCACCAGGCGAAGCAGCGTGTCTGCGGCAAGTGCGCGTTCCTGGGGCAATCCTGCGGAATTTCCCGAAGCCATCATATCCAGCAGCGAGCGAGTCAATTCCGCCAGATCCTGTCCCTCGGCGACTGGCAACGCGTCAGAAAAACTGCGTTGCGTCAGCCCGTCACCATTGGGAATTGCTGAAGTCAGCACAATATCGTCGGTCAAGTCCGCAGGTTCGATCCGCGACAAGTCATGTTCAGGCGCTGGCTTGTTCACCTCTTCATCGGGATCGTTGAACTCAGCCACCTCACGCAAGTAAACCGCACGGTCGTCACTGGTCGGCTTTGCCAATAACAAGCGCCAGATGTTTTCAAGCTCGAGCTGAATGGCCCGCTCGGCCACTTCCTTTTTCAGGGCTTCTGCAGCTTCTGCCTGTTCAACGGCATTGCCAGGTTCAGGCACATAGGTAAAGTTGTCGGCAAAACTGCCGTCCAGTTCTGGCTCCGCCGAAACGGCCGGTGTGTCCACCTCGGTCACGACGACATCGTCGACCTTGACCTCAAGGGGTATCATCTCGACTGGCAAGTCTGCGACGGCAGAAAATTTCTCTGCTGCGGCGAGTGCTTCTGCGGCAGCAAGTCCATCAAGATCAACGTCGCTGTTAACGACACTTGCCGGAGGTTCAAACGCCAGCACTTCGGCAACAGGCTGCGACACCTCAAGCACAGCGTCCGGCAGAACTTCAGCGGCAGCAGGAGCTGTTACAACGGGTTCGACGACAATCGTGGCAGGCATAGCGATGACAGGCACCACCATATTCGGCACCACCACATCAGATTTTTTCAATCGCGCAGTCAGATTGCGGAACGCATCGGCTGAAATGCGGGGCCGCGCCACAACGGCTGCAGGCGCCATCGCGTTCGTCGCCATCTCGGTCTGCAGTTCAGACATGCCTATCCGTAGTCCCTTGGTGTTCCCCACACAAAATTGCACAAGAGTGTTTCAACTTTGATTAATGCTGCAAAGCCGTTACTCGCACACCGGGCCGTCCTTTGGGCTTATGGTTAATCTTGCGTAAATCATCCGTGCCGCACTGGCACAAGCTGACGCAAATGCTTAGATAGGCTGAAAGAATTGTGAGGCCGCATGTCCAAGACCATCCCACCTACAGCCGATAAACGCCGCCACGTCACCACATGGCATGGCATTGAAAAACACGATGACTACCATTGGCTGAAAGATGAAAACTGGCAGGAGGTACTGCACGATCCGAAATTGTTGAAGCCTGACATTCGCAGCTATCTGGAATCCGAGAATGACTACACTGCATCTGTCATGGATGTAACAAAACCCGCACAGGAAAAACTTTTCGAGGAAATCAAGGGTCGCATCAAGGAGGATGACAGCTCGGTTCCCTCACCCGATGGTCCGTGGCTTTATTCCTCGGCCCACATCAAGGGCGGGCAGTATCCGCTGTTGAAACGCAAACGACGTGCAGGTGGCGAAGAAGAAATCCTGTTTGATGGCAACGCCCTTGCGGACGGCAAGGCTTATTTCAGCTTTGGCGGCATTGCCGTTTCACCTGATCATAATCAGGCCGCCTGGAGCTATGACGACAAGGGTTCAGAATTCTACACTCTAAAATTTCGCGACCTCGCAACAGGTGCTGACAGCTCATACGAACTCATCAACACAGGTGGCGGTGCTGTGTGGTCTCCCGATCACAAGCATGTCTACTACACGCTGCAAGACGACAATCACCGCCCGCTCAAAACCTTCCGCCACAAACTCGGCACCACGCAAGACCAGGACGAACTGGTGTTCGAGGAAAAAGACACGGGCATGTTCACGGGCGTGGGTCAATCCCGTTCACATCGCTTCGTTACCATCGACGTCAATGACCACGACACCTCGGAAATGTGGTTGATCGACACGGATATGCCCAATGCAGAACCAGTCTGCGTTGCCCCGCGCAAACCAGGCATCGAATATGATCTGGACCATCATGATGAACACTTCATCATCAAGACCAACAAGGATGACGCGGAAGACTACAAGTTGATGATCACACCGATCAGCGCACCCACACCCGACAACTGGACCGAACTCGTGCCGCATCGCCCTGGCATTTTCCTCGTGGGCTACATCGTGTTCAAACACTGGCTGGTGCGCACGGAACGCGAAAACGCCCTGCCCCGCATCATCATTCGCAACTTCGCAACATCAGAAGAACATGCCATCGCCTTTGATGAGGAAGCCTATTCCCTGGGCTTTGGTGAAATGCGTGAATATGAAACTGACATTCTGCGTTTCACGTACTCATCGCCCACAACGCCCACGCAGGTGTTTGACTACGATATGGCCACACGCCAACGCGTTCTGATGAAAACGCAAGAAGTGCCTTCAGGTCACGAACCATCAGACTACGTCGCACGCCGTGTTCTTGCTCCGGCGCATGATGGCGAGACGATCCCCGTCACGTTGCTCTATCACAAGAACACAAGATTGGACGGCAGCGCACCCCTCTGGCTCTACGGCTATGGCTCCTACGGCATGTCAATGCCCGCGGGCTTCAACACCAACATTCTCTCGCTGGTGAACCGCGGCTTCGTCTATGCCACCGCCCACATTCGCGGCGGACAGGAAAAAGGCCGTCGCTGGTATAAGTCCGGCAAGCTTGAGTTCAAGACCAACAGCTTCAAGGATTTCATTTCCGTCGGCGAGCATCTGGCGAAAGAAAAATTTACGTCACGTGGGCTCATCGTTGCCCAGGGTGGAAGTGCTGGCGGATTACTGATGGGGGCCGTGGCGAACATGCAGCCCGACCTTTTCAAGGCCATCATCGCCGAAGTACCCTTCGTCGATGCCCTGACAACAATGCTTGACGACACCCTGCCCTTGACGCCGCCCGAATGGCCCGAATGGGGCAACCCCATCGCAGACGAGAAGGCCTACAAGACCATCGCATCTTATGCGCCCTATGAGAACGTGAAGGCGCAAGCCTACCCCCACATCTTTGCATTGGGTGGCCTGACCGACCCCCGCGTGACCTACTGGGAACCCGCCAAATGGGTGGCAAAGCTGCGCACACTGAACACTTCAAAGAACCTGCTCCTCCTGAAGATCACCATGGACCAGGGCCATGGCGGCGCATCAGGGCGGTTCGACAGGCTGAAAGAAGTGGCGGAGGTTTATGCCTTTGGTCTTCTGGTGACTGGGAATATTGATGCTGCTTGACGCCAAAAAATCCTCCCTCCTCCTGATCGACATTCAGGAACGTCTGCTTCCTGCCATGGCGAATCCAGCCCAGGTCATCGCAAAATCTCAAATCCTGATGCAGGCAGCCGAGGAATTGGGGCTTCCCGTGACCATTTCCGAACAATACCCGAAAGGTCTTGGCCATACGGTTGCTGCACTTTCGGTGAAAGATGCCGAAGTGATGGAAAAGCTCAGCTTCTCCTGCTGGCGCGACACGTCCATGCAGTCACGCTTCATCTACTTCCACGAACATGGCCGCCCGCTGGTGATTGTTGCAGGCATCGAAGCCCATGTCTGTGTACTGCAAACCTGCACGGACCTTGCCAATGCGGGTTTCGGGGTATTTGCCGTCGCAGACGCCATGTCGTCCCGCAACCCGGAGTCCGCCAAATTGGCCATCGAGCGCATGCGCACCAATGACATACAGGTCGTCAATACGGAAATGGTGGTGTTCGAGCTGTTGGGAGAAGCGGGCACACCAGCGTTCAAGCCGCTGTCGGCGTTGATCCGGTGAGCCAACCAGTTAAAATAAACGCGCACTTATTTTAATTCACTCAGTCGAATTCAAAAAAACTGTTTGATTTTTTAACTGCTACTCCGCATATTAAAAAAAGAGGGTGGCGATTTTAATAATGCAGCCAAGCGATTTTTCTGACCAACAACGCCAAAATCTGACAAAAACCGTTTCAGGCTCCTGGGCGTTCGTACCGCCCCTATTACCACCTCAGATTGACTACGGCTCCATAGCACTAAATCTCGCCGCAGCTACCGGAGCAATTGGGGAGTTGAAGGGCGCAACCCGACGCCTTCCTAATCCATATATGCTTGTAATGCCCCTCATTCGCAAGGAAGCACTGACCTCATCTGCAATCGAAGGCACAATCACGACGATCAACAACATGCTCCTCGAGCAAATCGCACCGCGTCAAGGGGGCGATGATAACGCACGTGAAGCGTTTAACTATGTCAGGGCTCTCAGAGGTGCGGAAGAAGATCTCAAAAAACTACCTATCTCACACAGAGTTATCAAGCAGGCGCACAAAACGCTTCTCTCCGGATTGTCACCGGGAAGAGGAGCAGGTAAGCGCCCCGGCGAATATAAGTCAGATCAAAATGCAATCGGCAAACAAGGAGACAGCGAAAGCACGGCACGATATGTTCCGCCGCCACCCGCAGAGACCATTATTTGTATGGACGAATTGGAACGCTTCATCAATCGCGAGAACCGGAAATCTGGAGAAGAACTTATAGATATTGCCTTGGCCCACTATCAATTTGAAGCCATCCATCCTTTCAACGACGGAAACGGTCGTATCGGCAGAATGCTTGTCACACTCATGGCACAGCAACTGCTTTTTTCAAGTGAACCGTTGCTTCATATCAGCGCTAACATCGAAAATAAAAAGGACGAATATATCGAAAAACTATTTGCGGTATCCACACATGGCGATTGGAACAGTTGGATCAACTTCTTTCTTGAGGTCGTAAAAGAAAGTTGCCTCTCCGCCACAAATGTCGTCGATAAAATCATCAACTTGCAGAAAGACTTGCGCCAAAAAGCAGTTCAAAAAAACGGCAATTACCGTCTGGCCGCTATAGTCGACTCCTTATTCACAAAGGAATGGATCACGATTGGAGAAGCCGCCAAACTATGTAGCGTTACCTACCCAACCGCACAAAGTGATCTTGATGAATTATCTAAGCTCGAAATAGTCCGACAGATCGAAAATGCCCGTCCAGCAATTTTCATTGCCCCTGCTATATGGAACCTTGGAGGGCGCGGTTAGCAAGTATAACAAGTATCCCCATACACTGCGGCCTCTGGGAATTTGACTTCCTTTCCCCTGCCGCGCAAATACCCCTTACACAACCACCGGACCCACCATGGCAAAAATCTCTGACTTTAACTGGGAAGACCCGCTCGATCTGGAAAGCAATCTCACCGAAGACGAACGCATGATCCGCGATTCCGCTCGTGCCTTCTGTGCCGACAAACTGGCACCGCGCATCAAGTCCGCCTTCCGAGACGAACGCTTTGACCGCGAGATCATGAATGAGTTGGGTGACATGGGCTTCCTCGGCGTCATGACTGCGGAAGCCCACGGCGGCTCTGGTTTGGGCTATGTGGCCTATGGCTTGGTGGCCCGCGAAGTGGAGCGCATCGATTCAGGCTACCGCTCCGCCATGAGTGTGCAGAACTCGCTCGTCATGCACCCTATCGAAGAATTCGGCAGCGATGCACAACAAAAGAAATATCTGCCGAAACTCGCAACCGGCGAAATGATCGGCTGCTTCGGCCTCACCGAAGCCGATGCGGGATCGGATCCCGGCGGCATGAAAACGCGTGCTGTGAAGTCCGCTGGCGGCTATCTGCTCAACGGCTCAAAGATGTGGATCTCGAATTCCCCTATTGCCGACATCGCAATAGTCTGGGGCAAGCTGGATGACGAGATCAGAGGATTTATTGTCGAACGCAGCATGAAGGGTTTCTCCACACCCGAGATCAAAGGCAAGATTTCCCTCCGCGCTTCCATCACCGGCGAAATAGTGCTTGAGAATGTGGAACTCCCGGAAGAAAATCTTTTGCCAAAAGCCAAAGGACTTGGCGGCCCCTTTTCATGTCTCAACAAGGCTCGCTTCGGCATCGCCTGGGGTGTGATGGGAGCGGCAGAAGACTGCTGGCATCGTGCAAGGCAATACACGCTCGACCGCAAGCAATTCGGGAAACCGTTGGCCGCCAACCAACTCATTCAGAAGAAACTCGCGGATATGCAAACCGAAATCGCACTTGGCCTCCATGGTGCGCTGGCGCTGGGCCGCGGCCTCGAACGCGGCACCATAGCCCCACCCGCCATATCACTCATGAAACGAAACAACTGCGGCAAAGCCCTCGACATCGCGAGGCTCGCCCGTGACATGCACGGCGGCAATGGCATCTCGGACGAGTACCACGTGATACGCCACATGGTAAATCTGGAAACCGTGAACACCTACGAAGTCTCCCATGATGTGCACGCACTGATACTGGGACGCGCACAGACGGGCATTCAGGCCTTCATGTAGAGAACGACCTCAACCCGCCCACCATAGCCTCACCGCCATCCCCACACACACCATCACCAGCAGCGGCCTGATCACTCGTGCGCCATTTGCAATAGCAACTCGCGCTCCCAACTGCGCCCCCGCGATCTGTGCGACACCCATGCATAGTCCCACCACCCACACAATCTTGCCTCCCAGCATGAACATCAACAACGCTGCGATGTTCGATGTGAAGTTCAAAAGTTTCGTGCGCGCTGTTGCCTCGATAATGCCCAGACCAAAAAAGCCAACGAGCGCCAACATGAAGAACGAGCCCGTGCCAGGCCCGAACACGCCATCATAAAATCCAAGCATCGGGGCCACGCAGAACGAAAATACTGCGATGGGAAACATACCCGCCGATAGCTTCGGTGACAGTGCAAAATAAATTGCAACGAGAACCAGCAGGACCGGCATGGCCTCTTGCAGCAGCTGTGTTGGCACATAACTCACGGCAAGAACGCCAAGCGCTGCGGCCACGAATACCGGGACGATTTCCGTCACATGGTCCAATGGCCTGAGCAGCCCCTTCTTCCAGAAAGTATGCGTGGCCGAAGCCGTGCCGAAACTGCCTTGCAATTTATTCGTCGCCAAGGCTGATACGGGATCAAGCCCAGCCAACATCAGCGCGGGAAGCGCCAGCAATGCGCCACCGCCTGCCAGCGAGTCTACAAATCCCGCTACAAACCCGACACCAGTGAGCAGCGCCAACACCCAGAGATCAATCTCCATCACATCTCAGCTTCAAGTCCGGCAACAATGGTTCGCAACAGGGACTCCAGTGCCACATCGGGATTGACATGGGGTGGCAATTTGCGTTCCAGCCGCAGCATGGCGAGACCGTGCACACCGGACCACACCGTCACCGCGCCATAGTGTGCCTTGATGTCACCCACAAGAGCAGACACCTGCCCCTCCAGCTGATCCCACGCGGCGAACTTGGCCGTGGTCAATCGCGGCGTTGTCTCGATCACATTGTCACGCTTGCCAAACATCAGGGAGTAGATTGCGGGATTATCAGCAGCAAAGCGCAGATAGGCCCGGCCCATGGCCACCATTCGTGCACGCGGCGACTGGTCCACGTTGCGATCAGCCGCCTTCTCGATTGCATCATGAAAATTCTCGAACCCTCGCGCCGCCACTTCCGCAAACAATTGCCCAAGCGACGCAAAGTGATGCTTGGGTGCAGCATGCGAAACGCCTGCACGCCGCGCAATCTCTCTGAGTGACACATCCTCAACGGGCATCTCGTTCAACGCGGATTCAGCAGCTCGCAAAAGCGCATCACGCAAATCACCGTGGTGATAGGGCTGTTTCTCCATCATATGATTTCGTCTTCATCGGGGGTTGGCATGATGACAACCTTACCGCTGGTCTTGATGCGCGCCACATGAAACAGAGCATCGCCGCGATTAACGATCGGCAAATTCGTGCGTCCAATGATGATTCCGTCCTCATCCGTCACAACCGGCACCATGACGGTGCCCAGCGGATCAGAGATAACGGCAATCGGTTCTCGCACACCCACACGATCCCCCACACGGCGCACCGAGTGCAGAATTCCGCCTTCAGGGGCCCTGACCCATGTACTGCTGGACGAATGCGTGATGGAGAAATGCTGGGAGACTTGAGGTGCTTCATTGATCATGCCAATGGCTTTCATCACCCGCAGGCAACCCTTGACGCCGGCTTCTATTGCCGCCTCATCGAAGCGCAGGGCCTCCCCGCCTTCATATAGCAAAACACGCACACCCTCATCCATGGCACACTGACGCAACGAACCATCTCGCAATTTCGACGTCAACACCACAGGCGGAGCAAACGCCTCCGCAAGGCGTGCCAGTTCATCATCCCCCGGGGAGATGCGAACTTGTGGCAAATTTGTTCGATGCAGAGCTGCCGTATGCAGATCAACGCCATACTGCGAACGCTTCACCACCTCGCGAAAAAACAAATCCGCAAGCAGGCTTGACAACGATCCATGATCAGATCCCGGAAAAGAACGGTTCAAATCGCGCCGGTCCGGCATGTAACGGGAGTGATTGAGAAAGCCGAAGGCATTCACAATCGGCACGGCCAGCAGCGTGCCCTTGATCAACTTCACCGCCTCATGCGCCAGCACTCGCCTGACAATTTCAAGCCCGAGAATTTCATCGCCATGCACCACGGCAGAGAGAAACATCACCGGGCCATCCTCAACGCCGTGCACCACATGCACAGGCAAGTTCATCCGCGTGGCGTTGGCCAGTGTTGACACTTGCAGTTCAACCGTCATCCTGTCGCCAGGCGGCACCTGCGTTGAACCAATTTCAAATGGCGTCATCCCCGCCCCTTGGTTCTGGTTTTCCCAGGCGATGCATTCTTGACAAGAAAGCGGATGATTTCCCCCGCCACGTCTTTCGACGACGCTGCCTCAATACCTTCAAGCCCCGGCGATGAATTCACCTCCATCACAACAGGCCCATGCGAAGAGCGCAGCAGATCAACCCCCGCCACATTCAGCCCCATGGATTTGCAAGCTTTCAATGCTGCTTTTTTCTCCACCGCAGTCAATTCAGCAATCGCGGCAGTGCCGCCCCGATGCAGATTGGACCTGAAATCTGAATCCGGTCCCTTGCGCTCCATGGCGGCCACAATTTTTCCACCCACGATGAAGGCCCGGATATCACGACCGTCGGCTTCCTTGATGAACTCCTGCACAAGAATATTGATATTCGCACCATGAAACGCCTCAATTACCGACTTCGCCGATTTATGCGTTTCACCCAGCACCACACCAATACCTTGCGTGCCTTCAAGCAACTTGATGACGACGGGCGCTCCACCCACCATCTCAAGCACCTCGTTGGTGTGATCAGCGGAATTGGCAAAAGCCGTGACAGGCAAGCCCACACCATCACGCGCCAGAATCTGCAAGCAGCGCAACTTGTCGCGCGAACGTCCGATGGCCACCGATTCATTCAGGGGATACACCCCCATCATCTCAAACTGTCGAAGCACTGCCAGACCATAGAAAGTATGCGAAGCCGCAATCCGCGGGATCACGGCGTCAAAACCCGTCAGCTTCTCACCCTTGTATCTGAGTTCAGGATTGCGCGAAGTGATGTTCATGTAACATCGCAGATAATCAATCGGTACAATCTGATGGCCCGCGGCCACAGCTGTTTCGATTATCCTTTGATGCGAATAAAGTTTGGGATTGCGAGTAAGCAGAGCTATTTTCATGTGTCGATCATACGCCGTGTGAGAAGAAAAGTTTTACCAGGATGTACCACAAAAAACCCTTTGATGCTGTTGCGCCCGAGAAGCATGGGAACATCCATATCGGTCCGGTCAGTCAGTGACATTTCGGTCTTCATGACAATGGAACCCAGTTGCACCGTGGCGCGAATGACGGCTCGCATCTCGCTGATGCCGTTGGAACTCTTGACCCGCCGAAAACCGGTCAAAGGAGCTGCATAGGCTTTGCCCGCAATCACAAACCGAACCCGCCGCCCGCGCACCTCAATCTTGTCCGCATGCAGCGCCGAAGTCCTCGCACCCGTGTCAATCTTCGCCACAATTGGTCCCAGCTTGATCTTGGGAAACCGCACCGCCTCTTTCCAGCCAACAATCGGCAAGGCAAACATCATCGGGCGTTTGGACGGGGTCATGGGCCTGTTCTATCGGAAATAAAAAACAACTGCCAACCTGCAATTGCTTTTGCCACAGGTCATGGCTAATCATCGGGATCACAACAAAGGCGTGGCATGCATAGTTTGTCAAACTGCCCGGCGTGCGACAGCACGAATTTGCAGCTCGTATTTTCCACGTGGACTGGAGACAATACGCTGGCCCGCCTGGTCGACAAACCCCTGCCTTTTGCATTGCCTGGCTTTGACTTGCCCGCCCATGCCACGTCCGCGTGGCATATCTGCCAGCATTGCGCACTGCTGTTTGCGAGAAATCGGCCTGATGCTGCGGGACTGGCGCAATGGTATCCGCAACTTTTTCAGTATTCTGAAGAGCGCAGCTATAACACCGCCACGCTGCCGCAGTCCTATCTGGACGGCAAAGCCAAAGCTGCGCGGGCTTTGCTCGCAGATATCGAACCCTATGGCGTCTTCACGAATGCAAAGTCTCTCGTACAATTTCGCACAGGACCCGGCCACTTTCTGGCCGAAGCAAAAGCCAATCACCCCGGTCTGGACGTCTATGGTCTTGAGTATTTCGAACATCCTGCCGCCTATGCCCGCACGCTGGTGGGCGATGATAGAATAGAGATCATTTCTCTGCCTGAACCGCGACCTCGCTTTGCCCGCAAGACTTTTGCTGTCGTCGTTGCCAACCACTTCCTCACCCACGCCCACGACCCCAAAGTTTTGATGGCCAATTTCCGGGACATCTTGAGCGATGATGGAACCCTCGTCCTTTACAATGAACTCGACCACGACCTCAGCCTCAAGAGCATGACGGCCTATGCGCGCGGCCTGAATTTCTTCCACAAGCAACTGTTCTCGCGGGCTACTCTGTTGCCGTTCGTCGAATCGTGCGGTTTTGCTGTCAAGGACATCAGTGTACGGAAGAATGGAAAACTGCCAAAGTACGTGACACTTCTCTGTCAGAAGGCAGCTTCAAAGCCCATGCCGAAAGGCGACGCCACCGCAGCCCTCAAGCTGCTGCAAAGCTGGCGTCGCAAGCACACCCTCTACAGGTTTGGCAAACCCGTCATCGATTCCATCCGCAAACTTGTCGCGTAGACTTGAGTGGGTTCATCTTCCCCAGGTTTTTTCCAACACGCGGAGCCAATTCCCTCGCGCCACTTTTTCAATCAACACAGGACCAAATCCGGCTTCCCGAAACGTGTCCAGCAGCTTTGGAGCACCCGTCACATTGCCAATCACCGAGGGTATGCGCGCACCATCAAAATCGCTGCCAAGCCCCACATTGTCTTCGCCCGCGTAGCGCAGCAGATGTTCAACATGCCGAAGCATGACACTGATATCCGTCAGGGAGTCCCAGCGTCCGTCTTCCCGCAGAAAACCCGTCGCATAGTTCAAGCCCACCATGCCGCCAGACTCGCCGATAGCCAGTAGCTGTTCATTCGTGAGATTGCGAGACGACGCACAGAGCGCATGGGCATTTGAATGTGTGGCCACGAGCGGCGCGTTGCTCAAGGCCGCAACATCCCAGAAGCCACGCTCATTCAAATGCGAAACGTCAACCATGATGCGCAAGCGATTGCATTCCCGCACCAGGGCCTTGCCCGCATCGGTCAGACCGCCTCCAGTATTGGGCGAAGATGGAAACCTGAAAGGCACACCTTCACCAAACACATTGGGCCTAGACCATACTGGACCAATGGAACGAAGCCCGCGATCATAGAGCGCCTGCAGATTTGAAATATCAGCGGCAATGGCCTCTGCTCCTTCAATGTGAGTGATCCAGCCGAGCTTTCCCTCTAGCATGGCTTTTCGGATGGCGGCCGCTGTTTCGCACAACACCACATCGCCCTTGCCGAGAGCGATGATCTGATCACGCACATCCAGCATGCCCAAAGCCGATACAAGGGCCGCCTGCTGCGCCACACTTGCATCATAAGGCGGGTTCAGGTCATCATCATCATGGTGATAGTCAGCCTGCGACGGCGAAAAGATTGCAAAGAAACCAGCCGCCATGTTTCCCGCCTTGATACGTGGCAAATCCATATGACCAAGCCCGTCGCCCTCAACAAAATCCTCTGCCGCCCTCGTGGATTTCTTTAGCCAGAGGCGCAAGAGAACGTCATTGTGTCCGTCAATGATGGAGGGGTGGGTCATGAATCAAACAAAGGCCCCCATCGCCCTTCGAGTTCTTCCCCAACAAGCTGGGGAAGGACTCGAAGGGCTTTCTCCACCAACTTGTTGGGGGAGTACCCCGAAGGGGGGAGGGGGTCTCTCAACAAGCGCTGCCGTCAAGCCTTCGCATGCATCTCCGCAACATAATCCCAGTTCACCAGATTATCGACAAACGCCTCGAGATATTTCTGCCGCGCGTTGCGATAGTCGATGTAATAACTGTGCTCCCACACATCGCATCCCAGAATGGGTGCCGCACCATGCATCAGTGGATTTTCGCCATTGGGTGTCTTCTGGATCACAAGCTTGCCATCTTTTACAGCGATCCAGCACCAGCCTGAACCGAATTGTGTCAGGCCAGCCTGCACAAAATCGGCGCGCATCTTGTCATAGCCACCAAGATCAGACTCGATGGCTTTTTCCAGCTTGCTCGCCATCTTCTTGCCGCCGCCATTGGGCTTCATCCAGTTCCAGAAGTGATTATGGTTGTAATGTTGCCCCACATTGTTGACCAGGCCTGCTGTCTTGTCGGCAAAAGCCGCCTTGCAGATTTCCTCGATAGACTTTGATGCCAGCGGTGAATCCTTCAACAGATTATTGCCATTGGTCACATAGGCCATATGATGCTTGTCGTGGTGAAACTCGAGGGTTTCCTTTGACATGTAAGGACCAAGCGCATCATAGGCATAAGGCAGGGCGGGCAGTTCAAGGGCCATGATTTTTCTCCGGTTGATGTATTGATCACATTTAGACCTTCACTCGGCGGTATGCAAGGAAGGGTCGGCCCCCGCGACAGTGGCGAAATGATGAATTAACAGTTGATTCGGCGAATTCCGTGTATGTGATTCGCCAGACAATTGAATGACGGCAGGTGAATCAGGTGCAGACGTTGAAAAGCGGACATTATCCGGCGGAGTTGCGCGGACTGGTGGTTGAACTTCACAATCATTGCAAGGCCTATATGAATGCCGATGATCATCGTGCCTGGTGGCAGTTGGTCTCGACAGCGCTGGTGTTCTTCCCGCTCATCGCGCTGATGTTTTGGTTGCAGCCTCTCGACAACCCCTTGGCCCTGATGCTGGCCCTGCCGCTGGGTGGATTGATCACGCGTTTTTTCTCGCTGCAACATGATTGCGGGCACGGATCTTTCTTTTCATCCAAACGCACCAATGAAATCGTCGGGCAATTCCTCAGTATACTGACGTTTACGCCCTATGATCATTGGCGCAATTCCCACGCCCAGCACCACGCGGGCTCCGGCAATCTGGACCGTCGTGGCATTGGCGACATAGAAACCATGACCGTCGATGAATTTCAAAGTCTGACAGTGGTGGGCAAATGGAAATATCGCATTTTGCGCCATCCCCTGATCGCACTGGTTATTGGGCCGCCTTTGTATTTTCTGGTATTGCAACGGGTGGCCATCGGGTCCAATCTCAATCGCGGGAACATCTTGCCCGGTCTGCTGCTGCACAACCTTGCTTTGTTGCTGTGTTACGGCGGCATGTGCTGGTTGCTTGGCACCGCGCTCACAGTCTCCGTGATCCTGCCATGCGTGCTTGTCGGATCCTGGATTGGTGGCTGGCTGTTTTTCATCCAGCACCAGTTTGAAGAAACCCTGTGGGAGGGGGCGGACAAGTGGGACGTAAAAATCGCGGCCCTCAAAGGCTCATCACACTTGCAATTGCCAGCCGTTCTGAACTGGCTCACGTGCGACATTGGCCTGCATCACATCCACCACCTCTCCAGCCGTATTCCAAACTACCGCCTGCGCGCTTGCATGGCCGCCAGCGAAGCCCTGCAAACTATCGCTCCCAAACTCACGCTATGGCGCGCGATGACGTCGATGCATCTGGCCCTGTGGGACGAGAAGGCGAGAAGGCTGATCTCGTTTCGCGAGTACAGATTGCAGCACGCATAAAGTCCCTCTCCGTCTCGCTATGCTCGACACCTCGCCCGCAAGCGGGCGAGGACAAGGTTCTTTTCCTCGCCCGCTTGCGGGGTGTGGTGGCATCGCGTAGCGATGACGGAGAGGGAATAATTCCTTCACCCCCGCAATAACGGCAACCCCATCACCGCCTGCACAAAAGTCAACCCCGTCAGCACAGTCACGACAACCGCAACCGCATAGATCACACTGCGTTTTCCGCTCAACGCCGCCAGCGGCAACACCTGCATGGCATGCAGCCCCACAAAATGTGAGACCCGCAAATCACCACCCGTTGTCGACCAGTGAAAGAATGGCAATCCCATTGCATCACCAGCAGCACCGCCCACAGCATGGCCCGTCATGGACGACATGTAACCCGCTGTGACCGTACCCAGCACGGCCCCCAGCATCAAGCCAACCCCGGTGGCCTCGCGCCACAGATTGCCATCACGATTGCGCCAGATCTTGTAGCCTACATATCCAGCCGTCGCCGTCAGTGTCAGCGCACCCAAACCCATGATGGGATAGAGCAACGCCTCCAATGTCGTCGATGTGTTGAAGTGCGAGGCCACACCCCGCGACGCTTGCACCACGATGTAGATAAGCTCAAGCACCGCAGCACCCGTCATCAGCCCCACCGCGCGACGCAAGCCGGAAGCGCGACTCAACTGAGCATCTAGCAACGACAGTGCCCAGCTCACGGTGGCAAAATGAATGCCAAGCGACAAGAAGAACTTCGCAGGCTTTTCCCATACGCTTACACCCAGCAGCAACCGCTCGTCAATCAAGGGCAAAGCCGTGCAAATCACAAAACCGAAAGCAAGCAGCAAAACGCTCGTCGCGAGTATGCGTGAACCTGACATGACATCGCGAACAATGCCCGCGACGGGAAGCTCCGTGCGAGCAACCAAGTTAAAATCGGTCATGGCAAAAGCTCCTCTTTGGATGTTTGACGTTGAAACAAAAGCCGCGCCAGTTCAAAGCCGACGAAGCCCATCGGCCCGAACATGAAGGTCAGTGGCAACAGTGGGATGAGCAGCAGCCGCGAAAGGCCAAGCTGCATCACGCGTTGCGCAATCCAGGCACCGACGAAAAGATCAAAAGCGAGATAATGTACCCAGCCTGCCAAAGCGGCCCATTCTGACTTGAACAGCAACTGCACATTGGCCAGCGTGTCAAATCCACCGGGTGCCTTGAAGAAGAAGAAAACGATGAGCGCTGAATAGACAGCCGACAAGCCCAGTGGCCACAAACGCCCTGCCATCTGGTCGCGCCAAACCGGCTTGTTCAGAAAAACGCTGATAATTAACACAACCCAGCCCGCGAGGGCCAGCGGGTTGACAATCTGGAAGAGTTGAGATGCAGTCAAGTACGTGGTCTCCAGGCAAGGTATCAACCCGGAACTACGGACTTATCTTTCCATTGTCAAGATATTTTTACAGCGTAAAGATCAGCTTTCACCACCACCTGCTGGAAAACTGAATGCCTTTGAACCCCAAACGGATTTAACCCGCTCATCACGTCCACAACCCTCGCGATACCGCTTGTAGGCGTCGGATTGTTTGATCCAGCCAAACCGGGTCAAGGTGCGCTTTGTGCCGAGATAATAGTCCTGATGATAACCCTCAGCGTCCGTAAACGAGGGGTTGTCACCGAGTTTTACTTTCAGCTCCTGTCCCAAGTCTTTTTCTGCATCTTTCAAGGCTGTCACAGCTGCAGCCTTTTGCTTATCTCCAACCGGGAACAAGGCAGGGATATAACTTTCGCCGCGATCACAAAACTGTCCGCCGCCATCCGTCACATCAATGGTGCGCAGAAAATGCGCCAGCAGCGAATCATAGGAAATCACGGAATTGTCAAACACCACCTTCACCGCCTCAGTGTAACCCTCGTGGTTCTCGTAAGACGGGTTCTTCATCGTCCCTCCCGCATAGCCCGAGGTGGTGGATGAAACGCCCTTCACATGGTCCATGTCACTCTCGACACACCAGAAACAACCCCCGGCAAAAATCGCGGTTTCCTCGGCGGCGCGCACAGCAGGGGCGGCCAAAAAGGCAACAGCGAGAACAGTCGAAGCAAGCAGGGAACGGAACATGAGAAATCTCCTTTGCCTATCCATACGCAATCAATTCAATTTTGGCACTACACATCCCAACACAGCTGCGTGAAACAATTTTATTTCAGGTTTTCGCGACCCCAGGCCTTCAAATCCTGCGGGCCGTGATCTTTCACATATCGTAAATTGCCGAACGCCATGTTTTCAGGAAGCACCACGAGATTGTGTTCAGTCCACCTTGCACTTGGAACAACCAAGGCATCGCAAGCCAGAAAATGCAAGGCTTCTCCGATCTGCTGTGTGATAGAGTACTCTATCTGCAATCGCGCGTATTCAAGTGTGCCATAACGCAAAACATCGACTCCAAACGGCAAAAGCGCATCGAGCGTATCAAACTTCAAGACTTGGCACGCATCAATCTCAAGTTCATGCAAATGAATTTGCAAGGCCGAAGGAAACACCGGTTGCCCGCGCTTCAGGTGAAAATGCAGTTCAGCTCTGGCAGCATCGGGCGATAGGGCCGCATAGAGCACGTCAAACGAGCCATCGTCCCACCGCCCCTTAGGCCGTGTGGCAAGCAGGGGGTCGCGCCCTGCCCGCGCCATGCGCCAGAGTTTTCCCCGATAAGTGAGTCTTGGCAGTCCTTGCAACCGATCAAGCAAATCCGGATCACGGATTTTCCGCATCGGTCAAACGACAGCCGCAGAATCAAGCCGTTCAATGACCGTCAACACATCTTCCGCCCGACCAGTTGCGACGAGGTCAATCGCCCTCTCGCCGTTTAACTGTGGATGTCGAGAGTAAAGCCATAACCGCGCCTCGTCCCGCGTGTAACTATCACGCAGACGGTTCACTACATAATGCAAGTCCGCCAGCATCAGCTGGGTTTTGGGATGCGGCAAGGACATGCCTTTTCCCCAGCGCGATACGGTCGCCTCTGAAACATCGACTATATTGGCAATATCAACACTTTTCAGGCCCGCAGTTTCCCGCAAGTCATCCAGATAGTGAACAAAACCAAGTTCAGCCTTCAGCATGGTAGCCTCACATTCATCTTTCACTACAATAGTAACATGCAAGGAAAAAGTAAAGGTCGCGCTACCGCCGCGTCAGCCCACCCAGAAGCCCGCGAACCAGCGCATTGCCGATCGACCTTGCAACCGTCGACCCAAGTTGCCGCCCCACCGACCCTGCAATGCCTTTCACGAATCTGTCAGTCGCCGATTGGGGTTGATTGCGGGCTGCCGTTGCCTGCGACCTCGCAACTTTCGCATCAGCCTTGGCCTGTGTCTCCTCAGCCTGCGCCGCCGCCCGCTGTTTCGCCTTGCCGGACAATTTCTCATAGGCTGACTCGCGGTCAACTGCTTCCTCATACTGGCCGTAAAGTGGCGAGGCCTTCATCAGCTTGGAGCGCTCGTCCGTCGTGATGGGCCCCAGCCGCGAAGCTGGCGGGCAAATGAAGGTGTGTTCCACCATCGTGGGAATGCCTTTGGGGTCCAGCACCGAAACCAGAGCCTCCCCCTTGCCCAGTTCCGTGATGACTTTTTCCGTCTTGAATTTGGGGTTTGGCCGGAAGGTCGATGCCGCCACCTGCACAGCTTTCTGTTCACGTGGCGTATAGGCGCGCAGCGCATGTTGAACCCGGTTGCCCATCTGCGCCAGAACGCCTTCGGGCACATCCAAAGGATTCTGCGTCACGAAGTAAACTCCGACCCCCTTGGAGCGAATCAGTTTCACCGTCTGCTCGATTTTCTGCAGCAGGCCCGGAGGCGCATCAGAAAACAGCAGATGCGCTTCATCGAAAAAGAACACCATTACAGGCTTTTCAGGATCGCCCACTTCCGGCAGCTCCTCGAACAACTCGGACAGTAGCCACAACAGAAAAGTGGCATAAAGCATCGGCGAGTTGATCAACTTGTCAGCCGCCAGCACATTCATGTAGCCGCGCCCGTCCCGCGTGGTGCGCATCAGGTCCTTGATGTCGAGGGCGGGTTCACCAAAAAACTTTTCACCCCCCTGTTCATCCAGCACCACAAGCCGTCGCTGGATTGCACCAATCGTCGTGTCGTTGATGTTGCCGTAATCTGTGGTGAGCTCCTTGCCGCGGTCGCCCAGGTCTTTGAGCAGCGTCCGCAAATCCTTGAGGTCAAGAATGGCGAGGCCCTCTTCATCGGCGATCTTGAACGCAATGTTGAGCGCGCCCTCCTGGGCCTCGGTCA
>JANNNG010000189.1:0-23515 GCA_031398425.1 Hyphomicrobiales bacterium
GGGACGTGTTGGCTGGCGCAGCCAATGCGACCGAGATTGGTGACCGTGCAAAAGCCATCGCGCTGGCTGTGGCTGGTCTTGACGCTGGTGATGTGTTGCTGGTGGCAGGCAAGGGCCATGAACAGGGCCAGGTCATAGGCACGATCACGCGGCCCTTCAGTGACCACGATGCGGTCAAGGCAGCAGTCGATGGAAAGATTTATCATGCCGCATAGTCTGTGGACATTGGGCGCTCTGGTGGCGGCCATGGGCGGCGACTTGCGCGGCAATCCAGGCCAGAATTTTGGCGGCGTTTCCATTGATTCTCGCACTGTCGAAGCAGCAGATATTTTTGTTGCCATCAAAGGTGACAATATGGATGGCCATGATTTTGTGTCGCAAGCGGTTGCGAAGGGTGCTGGCATAGCCGTTGTTTCGAGACTGAATGCCAACTGGCCTGATCATTTGCCTTTGCTCGTCGTGTCCGACAATCCGCTTGCCGCACTAGAACGTCTTGCAATTGCAGCCCGGACAAGAAGTCACGCGCGTGTCATCGCTGTCACGGGAAGCGTCGGCAAGACCAGTACCAAGGAAATGTTGCGTGTGGCGCTTTCGGCATCAGGCGAAACCCATGCTTCCGCAGCATCATTCAACAATCACTGGGGAGTGCCGCTCACACTGTCACGCTTTCCGACATCGGCTGGCTTTGGCGTGTTTGAAATCGGTATGAATCATGCCGGCGAAATCACACCACTCGTGGCCATGGTCAAACCGCATGTGGCGATCATCACGGCAGTGGCCGCAAGCCACCTCGGACATTTCAAGTCGCTGGACGAAATCGCCGATGCCAAGGCTGAGATCTTTTCAGGAGTCGTGCAAGGTGGTCATGCCGTCATCAACCGAGACTCGGCATATTTCGATGACCTGAAATCTGTGGCTCAGGCCCATGGCATAAAATCCATTGTGGGTTTCGGTCGCCATGTGGAGGCTGACGTGCGGCTGGAAGCTTTGGCGCTACGACCTGATTGTTGCTGCATCACGGCACACATTCTGGGTGAGAAAGTGATCTACAAGCTTGGCACACCCGGAGAACACATGGCCTTGAACAGCCTCGCGGCGTTGGCAGCGGCAAAACTTGTTGGTGCTGATCTGGCCCGCGCAGCCCTGTCTCTCGCGGAATCAAAACCTGCAAAGGGTCGTGGTGGACAAATCAGACTGCAGATGCCTGACGGTGAAATACTGCTGCTGGACGAAAGCTACAACGCCAACCCTGCGTCCGTCGCGGCGGCACTGGCCCTGCTCGCCAACCTGAAACCAGGCAAGAACGGACGGCGCATAGCCGTGTTGGGCGACATGTTGGAATTAGGTGCCTTTGGTCCTCAGCTTCATCGCAAACTTGCCGACGAGATTGAGCGTCACAGCATTGATCAGGTCTACGCCGTTGGGCCTTTGATGCAGAATCTTTGGAAGGCAACGCCATTGGCAAAGCGAGGTGGCTATGCGGAAAAATCAGATGACATCACGTCTGCTCTGATGGAAGGGCTTCAATCTGGTGACTGCGTGATGATCAAGGGATCACTGGGCAGCCGCATGGGACCCGTAGTGGAAGCACTGAAGAAGAAATGGCCGCTCAGCCAGAAGGACGACATATGACATGCTGTATTACCTGCTGACACATCTGGCCAACGACATTTCAGCGTTCAATGTGTTTCGCTATCTCACAACGCGCATGGGCGGTGCTGTGCTCACGGCGTTGCTGTTCGCTTTCATTTTCGGGCCTCGCATCATTTCATTGTTGAAGGTCAAGCAAGGGCGCGGTCAACCCATTCGCTCCGATGGGCCACAAAGACACATTCTGGAAAAGCAGGGCACGCCAACAATGGGCGGCCTCATGATTTTGTCGGGCGTGTTTGTGTCGACGTTGTTATGGGCTGATTTGAGCAATCTCTATGTCTGGGCTGTGCTGTTTGTAACCATGGGTTTCGGCGCAATCGGCTTTTACGATGATTATCTGAAAGTCACCCGTGCCTCTGTAAAGGGCTTTTCTTCAAAGCTTCGGCTGGGTTCGGAGTTTGCAATCGCTGGCGTTGCTGTTTTCATCTTCATGTATATTGGCGAGCGACCGCTTTCCACGTCTTTGGCCATGCCGTTCTTCAAGGATGCGCTGATTTACTTTGGTCCGTTCTTTCTCGCTGTCGGCGTTTTCGTCATCGTCGGTGCGGGAAATGCTGTCAATATCACGGATGGTCTGGATGGACTTGCCATTGTTCCCGTGATGATTGCGGCAGGCAGTTACGCGCTTATCGCCTATCTCGTCGGCAACTTTGTCTTTTCTGATTATCTGCAATTGCATTTCGTCAGGGGCACGGGCGAGCTCGCGGTGTTTTGTGCAGCGCTCATCGGAGCAGGCCTTGGCTTCCTCTGGTATAATGCGCCCCCTGCGATGATCTTCATGGGTGACACGGGGTCTCTGGCACTTGGCGGTGCTCTGGGTGCGATCGCGGTTGCTGTAAAACATGAAATCGTGCTGGCGGTGATCGGGGGGCTGTTCGTTCTTGAAACTGTTTCCGTCATTGTTCAGGTCATATCCTTCAAAATGACTGGCAAGCGCGTTTTCGCCATGGCACCCTTGCATCATCACTATGAACAAAAAGGCTGGAAGGAACCGACCATCGTGATCCGCTTCTGGATCATTGCCTTTGTGCTGGCCTTGATTGGCCTGTCAACGTTGAAACTGCGCTGATGCTTGCCGCCTCCACATTTCAGGACAAGCGGGTGGCAATGTTCGGCCTTGCTCGATCAGGCATTTCCTGCGCTCTCGCCTTGCGGGCAGGTGGTGCATCAGTTTACGCATGGGACGATTCCGAGCCAGCGCAGGAGAAAGCGCGTGTCGATGGTGTGACTGTCACAAACCTGCACACCGTAGATTTCAAATCGCTGCAGGCACTTGTGCTCAGCCCCGGCGTTCCTCTCACACATCCGGAACCCCATTGGACGGTTGTGAAGGCAAAGGCCGCTGGAATTGAAATCATCGGTGACACGGAAGTTTTTGCCAGGCAGGTTCAGGGCACGGGTGCCAAGATCATTGCCATCACCGGCACGAATGGCAAGTCCACGACCACTGCACTCATCGGCCACGTGCTGAAGCATGCCGGACTTGATGTCGATGTGGGTGGAAACATCGGCAACGCAGTTTTCAATCTGCGCTCTCCCACGCGCGATCTGCATTATGTTCTGGAACTCTCGTCCTTTCAAATTGACCTGATGCCAGGTTTGACACCTGACATCGGCATTCTCACAAATCTTTCGCCTGACCATCTGGATCGTCATGGCACCATGGAACACTATGCAGCCGTGAAGGCTCGCATGTTTGCAAAGCAGCGTGATGGTCAGACAGCGTTGGTTGGGGTAGACGACACGTGGGGAGAGGACATTGCGAAGAGCTTGCACACTGGTGCAGACTTGCGCCAGGTCTCGGTGGTCAACATGCTGCGCAATGGTCTCTGTGCGCCAGATGGCATTCTGCGTGATATGCGCGATGGCAAAGATGTCGCAGAACTGGATTTGAGAAATCTGCGAGCGTTGCGCGGGCGGCACAATTGGCAAAACGCCTGCATGGCCTATGGAGTTGCAGCCGCACTGCATATATCGCCCGAAAAAGTTCTTTCGGCGATGCAAGGTTTTCCAGGCCTTGCGCACCGCATGCAACAGGTGGCCGCATTGGGTTCGATTGCTTTTGTCAATGACTCGAAAGCAACAAATACCGATGCAGCCGAAAAAGCCTTGACCTCCTACGACAACATTTTCTGGATTGCGGGCGGCATGGCGAAATCGGGTGGCATAGAATCACTGCGACCGCATTTCGGACGGATCAGACGTGCCTACCTCATCGGTGTTTCCGCACAGGATCTCAGCCGCGACCTTGATGGTGATGTGGAAATTGTCATGGCGGAGACCATGGCACGTGCCGTGCTACTTGCTGCTGCTGATGCAACGGCGAGCGGCCTTCCGCATGCGACAGTATTGCTCTCACCAGCTTGCGCGTCATTTGATCAGTACAAGAATTTCGAAGTGCGCGGTGACGATTTCGTAAACGTCGTATCGCGCTTGCCTCACATCAAGATGATGATCGGGAGTAACCCATGAGTCTGATCTCACGTAGTGACCGCGGCCTTCTGGCGCGCTGGTGGTTCACAGTTGATCGCCCGCTGTTGTCTGCAACACTCTTGCTCATGGCAGTCGGCGTGCTGGTCAGCATGGCAGCCAGTCCGCCGGTGGCATCGCGCATCGGTCTTGATGCTTATCACTTTGTCAAAAGCCAGCTGTTTTATCTGTCACTCGCTGTCGTCGGACTGTTGACGATTTCCTGTTTTGACCGACAGTGGGTACGCCGCGCAGGATTGCTGGGGTTTGTGGGGTCGCTGTTTTTGATGTGGCTGGCCCTGAAGTTTGGTCCGGAAATCAAGGGAGCCCATCGCTGGATTGATGTTGGCCCCGTCAGCCTGCAACCCTCGGAGTTTGCCAAACCCTGTTTTGTCATCGTATTTGCCTGGATGCTGTCTGAGCGCATTCGATTACCTGACATGCCGGGTCATTTGATTGCCTATGGCTCTGCGGCTTTGTTGTTATTGTCGCTGGTCATACAGCCTGACTTCGGCCAGGCCGCACTCATGGTAGCCACCATCGGTGCCATGCTTCTGGTGTACGGAATTCCCTGGCCTCTGATTTTCGGACTGGCCGGAGCGGGTGTAGCGGCAGTAGCTGCTGCCTATGCGCTGGTGCCCCACGTGGCTTCGCGCATCGACCGCTTTCTCAATCCTGAAAAAGGCGACACCTTCCAGGTCGACACTTCGATGCAGGCCTTTCACAATGGCGGCGTGTTAGGTGCAGGGCCTGGAGGTGGTACGGCCAAACTTGTTTTGCCGGACGCCCACACTGACTTTTCCTTTTCGGTTGTAGGCGAAGAGTTCGGATTGCTGGCCTGCCTGACGATCATGGGCTTGTTCCTGTTCATCATCGTGCGCGCCCTGAAGCGAGCCAAGACCGAGCATGACCCTTTCGCAGCGCTTGCCATGGCTGGGGTCATATCGATGTTTGCGATCCAGGCTTCGATCAACATGGGTGTGAATGTGGCTCTGTTGCCCGCCAAAGGCATGACCTTGCCGTTGATTTCCTACGGCGGATCGTCATTGCTCGGAACTGCAATGGCCATCGGTTTCATACTGGCCCTTGGGCGGCAGTCTGCCATCGCCTTTCCAGCAACTCCGCTAGCCGAACCGGTTGAAGCGACCTAGTACATGGCAAACACGGAACCACGCCTTGTTGCTCTCGCGGCGGGTGGCACCGGCGGCCACTTGTTTCCGGCACAGGCACTTGCAGAGGTCTTGGTGGCGCGGGGACATGACATTCAACTGGTGACTGATGAACGCGTGCAGGACTACGGCAAATCGTTTCCAGCTACAAAAACCCACATCGTGCCTTCAGCCAGTTTGTCGCTCTCAAAACCGTTGCAGGTCCCCGGCAATCTGTGGCGGCTTCTCAACGGCGTGAGAGCGGCGAAAAACATCTTCAAATTGCAGAGGCCCGCAGTGGTCGTTGGCTTCGGTGGCTATCCGTCTTTGCCGCCGCTGTGGGCTGCATCGCAACTTGGTCTGCCCGTCATCATCCACGAACAGAATGCTGTCCTGGGTCGCGCCAACACGTTGATGGCAAAAGGCGTGTCGGCGATTGCAACGTCGTTTGACCAGGTTTTCAAGTTACCGCCGGAAGCCAGGGCAAAAGTGGTCATGACGGGTAACCCCGTGCGGCAGCGTGTGTTGGATGTGGCTGACAGCCCTTACCCCGCGTTGAATTCAACCTCGCCACTGAGACTGGTTGTCTTCGGTGGCAGCCAGGGTGCGCGATTTTTTTCCGATGTCATGCCGGATGCAATCCGGCTTCTGCCGGAAGATTTGCAACGCCGTATCTTCATTGTGCAGCAGTGTCGGGAAGAAGACATGGGCCGCGTGGAACAGGCGTTCGCGACGCTCAAAACCAAAGTTCAACTCTCGCCCTTCTTCGCAAACATGCCGCAGGAAATTGCTGACTGCCATCTCGTCATCGGCCGCTCAGGCGCATCAACCATCGCGGAACTGGGTGTGATTGGCCGCCCCGCTATTCTGGTGCCGCTGCCGCACGCCATCGACAATGACCAGCAGAAAAATGCCGAGAGCTTTGCAAGCGTTGGCGCCGGCCACATTCGTGCCCAATCCACTCTTACGCCGCAGTCTTTGGCCAGCTTGCTGCAAGAGTTGCTTGCGCGACCACAAGCGCTTAAAGACGCCGCCGCCGCGGCAAAAAGGCATGGCAAGCCCGATGCCGCTCAGAAACTTGCAGACCTCGTTGAGCGCCATATGTCGCGCCAAACTTCCTAGGAGAATTATCTACATGAAATTGCCACGCGACGTTGGCCCCATTCACTTCATCGGCATAGGTGGCATCGGCATGAGCGGTATCGCCGAAGTCATGGCCACTCTGAACTACAAGGTGCAAGGATCAGACATCAGCGACAACTACAATGTTGCGCGCCTGCGCAAACACGGGATCGACGTAAAGATCGGACACAGCACTGCAAACATTGGCGCGGCGCAGGTCGTGGTGATTTCATCAGCTGTGAAACCTGACAACCCTGAACTGGTGGAGGCCCGAGCCCGATATTTGCCCATTGTGCGCCGCGCCGAAATGCTGGCCGAGTTAATGCGGTTCAAATCCTGCGTGGCCGTTGGCGGCACTCATGGCAAAACCACGACGACCTCGATTGTTGCATCGCTCCTCGATTCTGGTGGCTTTGACCCCACCGTTATCAACGGTGGCATCATCAATGCATATGGCACCAATGCAAGACTGGGCAAGGGTGACTGGATGGTTGTCGAGTCAGATGAGTCCGACGGCACCTTTGTGAAGCTACCTGCCGACATTGTCATCGTCACCAACATCGACCCGGAACACCTCGACCATTACGGCACATTCGACAAAGCCAAGGAAGCCTTTCTGGCCTTCGTCGAAAACATTCCGTTCTATGGTTTCGCTGTGATGTGCATCGACCATCCGGTGGTGCAGGAACTCATCGGTAAAATCCAGGACCGCCGTGTCATCACCTATGGACAAAGTCCGCAGGCCGACTATCGGGTCAGGGACATTCACTATCAGGATGGTGCCACGCGATTTAACATTGTTGTGACAAACCGCGTATCCGGCAAGACCCATGTCATTTCAGATCTCGCCTTGAAAATGCCTGGTGATCATAATGCCATGAACTCCACGTCAGCCATTGCCGTGGCGCGTGAACTCGGCATGGCTGATGATGATATACGCAAGGGCCTTGCCGCATTTGAAGGCGTGAAGCGTCGTTTCACGCGCACGGGCGAACACAACGGTGTGACTGTTTTCGACGACTACGGCCACCACCCCGTAGAAATATCGGCCGTGTTGTCGGCAGCGCGAAAAGTCACCAAGGGCAAGGTCATCGCCGTGATGCAGCCGCATCGTTACTCACGGCTTTCAAGTCTGTTCAGCGAATTCTGTGGCTGTTTCAATGATGCCGATTCAGTTGTGCTGACGCCAGTCTATGCTGCGGGAGAGGCGCCGATAGAAGGCGCGTCTCACAGCAGTCTTGCCCAGGGTCTGCATGATCGAGGTCACCGCTCGGTTCACAAGATTGAGGATAACAAGCAACTTGCACCTGTCGTCTACAAGTTGATGAAGCCCGGAGACATAGTGGTTTGCCTTGGCGCGGGAACGATTTCGCAGTGGGCCTATGCACTGCCCGGTGAACTGGCGGCACTGGACTGAGGTGTGGGCTATGGACGGCGAAAAACTGAAACAGCGCTTGCCACACGTGCGCGGGCGGCTTGAGGCAAACTATCCCTTGGCCGACCTCACCTGGTTTCGTGTCGGGGGCCCTGCGGAAGTCCTCTACACTCCTGCGGATGAGGCTGACCTTGCAACCTTCATGGCAGGTCTGCAGGATGACGTGCCCTGTTGCGTGATTGGCGTTGGTTCAAACCTGCTGGTGCGCGATGGTGGTGTGCCCGGTGTCGTCATTCGTCTGGGACGTGGTTTTGCAGATGTGAAAATTGATGGTCCGACCCGCGTGAAGGCTGGTGCCGCTGCTCTTGATATTCGCGTCGCCCGCTTTGCCGCCGAGAATGGTATCGATGCGTTAACCTTTCTGAGAGGTATACCGGGCAGCATTGGCGGCGCACTTCGCATGAACGGTGGCGCTTACGGCAGTGAAACCAAGGACGCGCTGGTGGAAGCGCGGGCCGTGGACCGCAGGGGACAAATCAAGGTGTTGAGCAACGCAGACATGCACTACAGTTATCGCCACTGCGGCGCTCCAGAAGACCTGATCTTCACCGAGGCCACCTTTGAAGGCAAACCGGGGCAGGTCGCCGACATCATGGCGGCCATGGACAAGATCACCGCCAGCCGCGAAGCCACCCAGCCCATCAAGAGCAGAACAGGTGGTTCCACCTTCAAAAATCCACCTGGCCGAAAATCCTGGCAGCTGATTGATGCAGCGGGAATGCGCGGATACGCCATCGGCCCGGCCAAAGTTTCGGACCTGCATTGTAACTTCCTGATCAACGAAGGCGGGGCAACGGCAGCGCAGATCGAAGAACTGGGTGAAATGGTACGCGCCAAGGTGCATGCCAACTCCGGCGTTGAACTTGAATGGGAGATCAAGCGCATCGGCGCAAAGGCGGCTGCATGATGCAGGCACAAAAACTGGTTCCGGAAGAAACGACTGTGGCCGTGTTGATGGGCGGATGGTCGGCGGAGCGTAAGGTTTCTCTGGCTTCCGGCGAAGCTTGTTTTGGCGCTCTCAACCGAGCAGGCTTTAAGGCCATCATGGTGGATGTGCAGCGTGAATCCATCCACAGCATATTGATGGACATGAAACCGCATGTTGCCTTCAACGCACTGCATGGCAAATGGGGTGAGGGCGGCGGTGCGTCAGCCATGCTCGAAACACTGCAAATTCCTTACACCCATTCCGGCATCATGGCGTCAGCCATTGCTCTGAACAAGGAAATGGCCAAGATCATTTTCCGCAACGCGGGCTTGCCCGTTGCAGAGAGCAAAATGGTGGAAATCGAGATTGCCGCCTCTTCGCACCCCATGGCCTTGCCCTATGTCATCAAGCCCGTGGACGAAGGCTCCAGCGTGGGTGTGCATATTGTTGACGAGCGATCCAACGGCCCTGCCACCAGTATTCTCGACGAGCGCCATCTGTTCGGAAGTCACGTCATGGCAGAACGTTTCATTCCGGGTCGCGAATTGACGTGCGCCGTGATGGGCGACGTGGCCTTGGGCGTGATCGACATATTATCAAGCGCTGCCACATGGTATGACTATGAATCAAAATATGCGCCAGGCGGCTCCAAACATGTTCTGCCAGCCGACATACCGCGCGACATTTATCGCCGCATACAGCAGATTTCATTGCAGGCTCATACCGCACTGGGCTGTCGCGGCGTATCGCGTGCTGACTTCAGGCTTGATGAGGCACACGGCAAAAAACCTGAATTGATCCTGTTGGAAGTCAACACCCAGCCCGGCATGACGGGCACGTCTCTTGTTCCGGAAATGGCAGCCCATGCCGGACACAGCTTTGAGGAATTGGTCACATGGATGGTGAACGACGCGTCTTTGAACCGCTGAGGGGCAACCGCGTGTCCAGGCGTGATTGCCCGGCGGCCTATCGCTTTGCTGCTCGCAGTGCTGCTGTGGTTTTCCTGGCGGCAACACTGGTTCGTGGCCTGGTCCTGGGCGGCCATCTCGACTACCCCGGCAGCCCGTGGAATAAACTTCCAAGTGAACTGGCGGGGTTGTTTGGCCTGGCAGCGATCGACATTGAGCTGGCAGGCTTGATTCACCATGACCCTCAGGAGGTGCTGAATTATATTGGCGTGAAGCCAGGAAGTCCACTGATAGGGTTTGATGCCAAGAAAGCCCGTGACGCCCTGGAACAGCTGGACTGGGTCGATGTGGCCACCGTTGTGCGCAGTTTCCCGAACAAATTGCACATCACAATTCTGGAACGCGAACCATTCGTTGTCTGGCAGTACGACGGACAATTGAGTGTTGTCGACCAGAACGGCAAACCCATGAGCGGCAACACCAGTCCATCCGGTCGCTTGCTGCTGCATGTGGTCGGCGCTGGTGCCAACATTGCAGCGTCATCACTGGTTAACCAAATGGAAGCCACTCCTGGCTTATTCCATGAAGTGAAAGCAGCAGTGCGGATGGGCGATCGCCGCTGGGACCTTTACATGAGCAATGGTATGATCATTTCGCTGCCCGAAGACAATGTCGCTGCCGCTTTGAAAAAAGCTGAAACGGCATTTCTCGCGACTGACTTCAAGACGCTTTCGCTGTCACGGCTGGACTACCGCGTGCCGGGTGAAGTGGCGTTCCGGGCCAAGACAGCTCCCGACCTGTCTCAGGCAGACCCCACAACAACGTCCAGTATCCAGTGAACACGGGCATAGCGTAACATGAAATCCATTCCTTCTTTGGTGCGCGGGCAGGGCCGCTTGATGGCGTCACTCGGCCCGCGTGTCATTGCGGCCGTCGACATCGGCTCTGTCAAAACGGCATGTCTGATTGCCGAATGGAGTCCTGCGAAAAAGTCCGTGGACATCGACATTCGCAATGGCTTGAAGATTTTGGGTTTTGGTCAAACAGTGTCACGCGGCATCAAGTCAGGATCAATAGCAGACATTGCAGAAACCGAACGGTCAATCAGGCTTGCCGTAGATGCTGCAGAACGTATGGCCCGCACCACTATCCGCTCGGTCTATGTCAATGTCTGTGGTGGTCGCCCCGCAACGCTCATGGCTTCTGCGGCAGTAAAGGTGCAGGCGGGACTTGTGGCACAGACTGATATTGACACGGCGATTTCCGAAGCTGTTTCAAAGGCCAACATCGGCAGGCGGCACGTGCTGCATTTGCTGCCGGGGCATTTTGGATTGGATGGCGTTGACTCTTCGCAGGCTCCCATTGGCATGCACGGCGATGCCATCACTGCCAACGTTGCGATCGTAACGGTCGATACGGCACCCCTCAAGAACTTGCGCTTGGCCGTTGAACGCAGCCATCTGGCGCTGGAGGGCTTGGCCTTGTCGACCTACGCCACCGCAAAATCAGTCCTTGCGGCAGATGAACTGGAGTTGGGCACCATCATCATCGACATGGGTGGTTTCACCACCGGTGTCGCTGCATTCCGCAATGGCAAGCTTGCAGGTTCAGCCACCGTTCCGATTGGCGGCCAACACATCACCAACGATATTGCACATGGACTGTCCACCACAGTGGTTCACGCAGAACGATTGAAAACCATGTTTGGCTCAGTGCTTGGCAATGGCCATGATGAAAAAGAAATGCTGGCCGTTCCGCTGCTTGGGGAACGCGGTGTTGATACCGTGCAGAAGGTTCCAAAGCACGTTTTGTCGTCGATCATTGTCGCACGCCTGGACGAACTCCTGGATCGTGTACGTCACCTGCTCTCGGATGGGCCGTTGGCGGGCCATATGGCGAGCCGTATCGTCGTCACAGGCGGAGCCAGCCAGTTGCACGGCATGCGCGAATTCGTTATGTCACGGTTCAGTTTGCCGGTCCGTTTGGGCACGCCCATGGGTTTTCAGAACATGCCGGACCTCGCAAAAAGTGGCGGTTTTGCCGCCGTTGCGGGCCTCTTGGTGGCAGCCTGCGAACCACAAGCAGCATGCGACATGCCATTGGAGGCCAAGCTCGCCATAGACCGATCCCAGATGACCTACGCCAGGCGCTTGGGAAAATGGTTGACTGAAGCAATCTGACGGGCAAATAGCGTCGTTAACCAAAATTCAACCGAATCTGATGACCGTCTGTTAACCAATTTTTAGGGTTTGGGTCACAAAGTCCGATCAGCCAAATCAGCGTCGGATGCCAACATGTCAATCAAGCTTACAGTGCCCAACCTTTCTGAACTGAAACCCCGGATTGTGGTATTCGGCGTGGGAGGGGCGGGGGGTAACGCGGTCAATAACATGATCGAAAGCCGCCTGGATGGTGTTGAATTCGTTGTCGCAAATACTGATGCGCAGGCACTGTTACAAAACGCAGCCACCAAGCGCGTGCAAATGGGCACGGCACTGACGCAAGGTCTGGGTGCGGGATCACAGCCGCAAATTGGTGCCGCAGCTGCCGAAGAGGCATTGCCTGAAATTCTGGATCATCTCGCAGGCTCCCATATGGCCTTTATCACCGCTGGCATGGGTGGTGGCACAGGAACCGGTGCAGCCCCCATCATTGCCCGCGCGGCCAAAGAACAGGGCATTCTCACGGTTGGTGTGGTCACCAAGCCATTCCACTTTGAAGGTGTGCGCCGCATGGCCACGGCGGACCGTGGCATAGAAGAGCTCGCGCGGTATGTTGATACCCTGATTGTCATTCCAAACCAGAACCTGTTCCGCGTTGCCAACGAAAAAACCACCTTTGCCGCGGCCTTCGCCATGGCCGACCAGGTGCTCTATTCCGGTGTTGCTTCCATTACAGAATTGATGACCAAGGAAGGTCTGATCAACCTCGACTTTGCAGACGTTCGCGCCATCATGAGCGAAATGGGCAAGGCCATGATGGGTACCGGCGAAGCCTCGGGCGAACGCCGCGCCATTGAAGCTGCTGAAGCCGCAATTTCCAACCCGTTGCTCGACGATGTGTCCATGCGCGGAGCACGCGGACTGTTGATTTCCATCAGCGGCGGACCCGATCTCACACTTTACGAGGTTGATGAAGCTGCAACTCGTATCCGCGAAGAAGTTGACCCTGAAGCCAACATTATTCTTGGTGCCACATTTGATGATACGCTGGAAGGTACCATGCGTGTTTCCGTGGTTGCAACCGGTCTTGCCATTGAGGGAATGGAGGCAAGCCACAGCGAAGAGGAAGAAGTCGAACATCACACGTTCGGTTTTCACAGCAAGCAGACAGAGCCTGTGAAAGTCCTGAAGCCGGCACCCCTTGCCCCACGCACTGTACCGCAACCTGCAACTGCCATTCACCAACCTGTTGAAGCTGAAATTGCAACAGAAACGCGGGCCAATGTTCGCATGCCGTCCGTCGACGAATTTCCCGCCATTGCACAAAAGCAAATTGCTGCCCAGCAGAGCCGCGTGTCGAGTATTGCGGAACAGTCTTCGAAAAAGAAAATGGGCATCTTTGAGCGCCTTGCCACCGTTGGCATTGGTCGGCGTGAGGAGCCGCAAACGGCAGCACGCGCCGAGCCATCCATGGCAGCAAAGCCCCAGCCACAACGTTTTGCACCTCCTCCTGCACCCGCAGCTCAGGAAGAGCCAAGCTATGAGGATGACCAGCTCGCCATACCTGCATTTCTGCGCCGTCAGGCCAATGGCTGAATCACAGACGTCTCTCTGACAGGATGATTGAACCCGGCGGCCTTATTTCCGTCGGGTTTTCTGTTTCAATGGGCTGATGCTCGCTATCTTTTCCCTTGGCCTCAGCCTAAAAGAGCCGTCATGATTCAATCTTCATCCATCACCCTTAAAGCGCTGCTAGTGGGTTGCGCCTTGACACTTGCTGGTTGCTCATCTGGCAGCTTTCTGGACGGTGTCATGGGTGGCAGCGACAGTTCTATCATGGGTGCGAAATCAGGCAAGGGGGCGCTTTCGCCGGATCTGGCACCCTCCAACGAAAATGCCGTTTCAGGACTGTACAACGACGGCCTCGCGGACTTGAAATCCGGTAGTTACAAAGCGGCAAACAAGAAATTTGCTGAAGTTGAACGCCAGCACCCCTATTCAAAATGGGCCACACAGGCGATTTTGATGCAGGCGTTTTCATCCTATCAGAACAACGCCTACGATGACTCCATCAATGCGGGCAAACGCTTCATTGCTTTGCATCCCGGTCACAAGGACACGCCTTACGCCTATTATCTGGTGGCGATTTCAGAATACGAACAGATCGCTGACGTAAGACGCGACCAATCCCGCACTGAGCGGGCCGTTGAGGCTCTGGATGAAGTGGCGAGACGCTTTCCAGACTCTCGCTACGCCGCAGACGCAACACAGAAAGCTGCCATGGGCCGTGACCAACTGGCCGCCAAGGAAATGGAAATTGGTCGTTACTACATGAAGAAGGGCTCCTACCTTGCTGGCATCAACCGCTTCAAGAAAGTGGTGACTGACTATCAAACGTCGAGCCACACGCCTGAAGCTCTCTATCGACTGGCTGAGGGGTATATGGCTCTGGGCGTGGTATCCGAGGCGCAAACGGCGGCCGCTGTTTTGGGGCACAATTATCCTAACAGTGATTGGTACAAGGACGCTTTTACGCTGGTGTCGACCGATGGTCAGGCGCCGGTTGCGAGCCAGAAATCCTGGATCAGCAGGGTTTTCGGGGCATAAAAAATCTCCGGTACAAAACGAGAATCTCTCGATTTTCAATTCGGATCGGCTATATAGCTAACCATGCTCAACGCCCTTTCCATTCGTGATATCGTTCTGATCGAAAAGCTTGACCTGCAACTGTCAGACGGCTTGTCGATTTTGACAGGTGAAACTGGGGCCGGCAAATCGATCCTGCTGGACGCACTGGGGCTGGCGCTGGGTGCCCGCGGTGATGCCAATCTGGTACGAACAGGCATGGACAAAGGCAGTGTGACGGCGAGTTACAATCTTACGCAGGATCATGCGGCTGTTGTCTTTCTGGCCGGGCACGAAATCGAAGTGGAAGGCGACATTGTGGTTCGCCGCGTGCAATCTCGCGATGGTTCAAGCCGCGCCAGCATCAATGATCAGCCCGTCAGCCTCGCCTTGTTGCGCCAGTTTGCGGCCTTGCTTGTGGAACTGCACGGTCAGCATGCTGATCGCGCCCTGATCAATGTGAACAGTCATCGTGCCTTGCTCGATGCCTATGGCGGTCTCGACAAGTATGTGAAAGCGGTGGCCCTCGCCTGGTCTGCATGGAGTGGTGTCAAGGCGCAGCTTGAAGAACATGAGGAAGCCCTGTCTCGGGCCGAAGTAGAACGCGATTATCTTGAACATGCCGTGAAGGAATTGTCGTCCTTGGGGCCTGATGCCAATGAGGAACAGGCGTTGGCCGACAAACGCCAGCTCATGATGCAATCCGAACAGTATGTTTCCGCCCTTGATGAAGCAGAATCCGTTCTGGGTGGTGAAACGGCATTTGAGTCTCGCATCAATGCAGCGCTTCGCCGGCTTGAACGAAAAAAGGACGGAGCAGGTGGCAGGCTGGATGAGGTGTGTGGCGTGCTCGATAGATTGCTGCACACCTTCGGTGAAGCGGGTAGCGCCATTGACCAGGCCCGGCGACAGTTTGAATTTGATCCCCGTGACCTCGAAAAATCCGAGGAGCGTTTGTTTGCCTTGCGTGCTGCTGCACGCAAATACCGTTGCAAGGTGGATGATCTTTCCACCGTGCGTGACAAACTCAGCGCCGACTTGCAGCGGCTGGAAGATGGCAGTGGAATTCTTGCGCGATTGCAGCACGAAGAAAAAGCGGCGCGTGACGTTTTTGAAGCTGCTGCCGATGATTTGAGTGCCAGGCGCCGCAAGGTTGCACGGCAGCTGGACAAGTCAGTTCTTGCTGAGTTGCCGGCGTTGAAACTTGAGAAGGCGATGTTCGAAACAGCCGTGGAGTCTGATGCATCAAAGCCCGGCGCGCAAGGCATAGACCGCGTGGAGTTCAAGGTTGCCACCAACCCGGGTGCATCCTTGCAACCGCTGATGAAAATTGCTTCAGGTGGTGAATTGGCGCGGTTCATGTTGGCGTTGAAAGTTGTTCTCGCGGCGAAGGGTTCAGCACCTGTGTTGATTTTCGACGAGATTGATACTGGCGTTGGCGGTGCCGTGGCGGACGCCATTGGAAAAAGATTGCGCAGTCTGGCAAAGGACTTGCAGATCATTGCCGTCACCCATTCGCCGCAAGTGGCAGCCAAGGCACACCAGCATTTGTTGATTTCTAAACAGCAAGGCAACAAGGACAAGCGAATGACCACGACCGTTGCAGCACTGACGGAAGTGGCCCGGAGGGAAGAACTGGCGCGTATGTTGTCTGGCGATACGGTGACGGAAGCGGCCCGCGCACAAGCGGGCGAATTGATGGCGCGGAGCGCTTGACGTGGCCACCAAGGCTGTACCGGCTGAATTTACTGCGCAACATGCAACGCTCATGCACGAGATCAATACCCATGATCTTGCCTATCATCAGAACGACGCACCCACGATTAGCGATGCCGACTACGATGCCTTGCGCAAGCAATTGCTGGTACTGGAAAAAGCCCATCCCGGTTTGAAATCCAAAAGCTCTACCGCAGCAAAAATAGGTGCGGCACCTTCGGGGAAATTCGCCAAGGTCAAACACATCGTACCGATGTTGTCGTTGTCCAATGCCTTCGACGATGGCGACGTGAACGATTTCGTGGATCGTATTAGGCGGTTCCTCAATCTCGGCGGTGCAACTGACCTTGCATTCACCGCCGAACCCAAGATCGACGGGCTTTCGATTTCGCTCCGCTATGAAAATGGCCAACTGGTGCAAGCGGCCACGCGCGGCGATGGTGCGGAAGGCGAGAACGTGACCGCCAATGTGCGCGTTGTTCCCGACGTGCCACAAACCCTGCGTGATTGTGCGTTCAAACATTTTGAGGTGCGCGGTGAAATTTACATGAGTCACGCTGACTTTGCCGAACTGAATGTCAAACAGGCTTCCGCACACGAGCAGGTGTTTGCCAACCCGCGCAACGCAGCTGCTGGTTCGCTTCGGCAACAGGATGCGGCAATCACGCGGACAAGACCTTTGCGGTTCTTCGCTTATTCCTGGGGCGATGTTGAAGCGCTGCCCGCAACGACACAGAAGGGCGTGGTCGATGCGTTTGCCGTATGGGGCTTGACCACCAATCCGCTGATGAAAATTTGTGCCAATGTCGCAGACATGCTGGCCCACTACCGGATGATCGAAGCGCAACGTGGCAGTCTGGGCTACGATATCGATGGCGTTGTGTACAAACTGAATGAGCTGACCCTGCAGCAGCGCCTGGGCTTTGTGTCCCGCAGCCCGCGCTGGGCCGTCGCCCACAAGTTCTCGGCGGAACAGGCAACCACTGTGTTGGAGGCCATCGATATTCAGGTGGGACGCACGGGTGCCTTGACTCCTGTTGCACGCCTGCGTCCCGTCACAGTCGGTGGTGTAGTTGTGTCGAATGCCACTTTACACAACGAGGATGAAATCGCGCGGAAGGATGTGCGCATAGGTGATACGGTCGTTGTACAGCGTGCAGGGGATGTGATCCCGCAGGTGGTTTCGGTTGTTGCGGAGAAACGCCCTGCACAGTCTGAGGCCTATGTCTTCCCGATCGTGTGTCCGGTGTGCGGCAGCCATGCCGAGCGGGAAATGCGGGCCACAGGCAAATCTGATGCGGTCCGCCGCTGCACGGGCGGGCTTGTGTGTTCGGCTCAGCAGATTGAGCGGCTGAAACATTTCTGCTCGCGCAATGCCTTGGACATCGAAGGCTTGGGAGACAAAATTCTGGAAGAATTTCACGCTGCCGGATTGGTGGAAAAGCCACAGGACATTTTCTCGCTTGAGGCACGTGACAATGGCGCTTTGGCACAACAAGAGGGTTGGGGTGCTTCAAGTGTGGCCAATCTTTTTGCAGCGATCAACGCAAGGCGCAATGTTGCGTTGGACCGCTTCATCTTTGCACTGGGAATTCGCCATGTGGGTGAAACAACAGCGCGTGTATTGGCGCGCGCCTATGGTGATGCAGCGCATTTCCGTGACCAGATGATGGCTGCAGGGCAGGGCGACACGAGTGAGGCCTGGGTGGAACTTGTGTCGCATGATGGCATTGGCGGCACGGTGGCTGAAGCCATCGTGCAGTTTTTTGCCGAGCCACACAATCTTGATGTCGTGAATGCACTTTTGCAAGTTGTGACGCCAACCGCCTTGGAGGCTGTGCAGTCAAACACAGCTGTCGCGGGAAAGACGGTGGTGTTTACTGGCGCTCTGGAAAAATTCACACGCGAAGAAGCCAAGGCGACGGCGGAGCGGCTGGGTGCCAAGGTTGCGGGTTCAGTGTCCAAGAAAACCGATATTCTTGTTGCAGGGCCTGGGGCTGGTTCCAAGCTGAAGGACGCTGAAAAACATGGCGTCAAGGTGTTCAGCGAAGTGCAATGGCTTTCCTTGATCGGCGGCCAATGAATCGCGAGCAGTTTCTGGCCGGGCTGAAAGACATTGCTCCCATGATGATTGCCTATGCGCCTATTGCAGCCCTCTGGGGCACGATTGCCGCCGGTACTGGCCTTTCGCCGTTTCAGGCCTGGTTGATGAGCGCATTTGTCTATTCCGGTGCGGCACAATTTGTCAGCATGGATTTAATCAAGAGCGGCACACCGCTGGCTCTGCTGATTTTTGCAATCACGACTGTAAGTTTGCGACACGTGCTGATGTCAGCTTCGATTTCGCGCCACACCACATCCATTCGCAGGCCAAAGGCCATGCTGCTGCTGTTCTGGTTGACGGATGAAGCCTGGGCCTTGATGGAGCGGAGGGCTTTGCATTCGCCGATCACCACATCGTATTTCGCGGGCGTTGCCATTCCCCTGTGGTGCGTGTGGATGACGTTCTGTGCAATCGGCGCTGTCGTTGGATCGGCCATGGGGGACACGTCGCGCTATGGTCTGGACTTTGCTTTTGCGGCCATGTTTACAGCCGTGCTTGCGGGATTCTGGAAAGGTTCGCGCACTGCACTGGTGCTTGCAGCAAGTGCCGGTGTCGCCGTGCTTGCAAAGCTCTATATCCCCGGCGCGTGGTACATCATTCTCGGCGGTCTTGCGGGCATGCTGGTTGCCGTAGTGGGGGCCACTGACGGCAATGATTGAAGGCTGGTTCATCTATGCAGCAATCCTTGGCATGGGGCTTGTGACCTATGCCTCGCGCCTCGCAGGTTACATGCTGCTGAACGGCAAAACAGTGTCCGGTCGCATGAAAACAGCGCTGGAGGCGGTGCCTCCTGCCATTCTCACTGCCGTGATTGCACCAACCGTTTTTTTGCAAGGGCCAGCGGAAATGATTGCAGGTGCCCTCACGCTGGTCTCTGCGATTTTGAAACTGCCGCTTCTGGTCACGATTGGAGTTGGCGTGGCAAGCGTGGCACTGCTCAGGACCGTCTTGTAAACGAAGCGCAGGCTGCGGCTAGCCATGGCCGCGTGTCGTCATTCACAAGCGCACCAATTTTATGATGAACCTCCGCGTGATAACTATCCAGCCAATGGATTTCGGCCTTGGTAAGCAGCTCTTCATCAATCAAGTGCTTGTCGATAGGCGCGAAGGTCAGGGTTTCAAATGACAGCATGGCACGATCACCACCCTTGCGTTTTTCGGGCGGTTTGACCAGCAGCAGATTTTCGATGCGGATGCCGTATTTTCCCTTGAGATAGTATCCCGGTTCATTCGACAGGATCATGCCGGGTTCGAGCACCACATGGCCTGCCTTGCTAATGCGGGCCGGGCCTTCGTGCACGCTGAGATAACTTCCAACGCCGTGGCCAGTACCATGATCGAAATCAAAACCGTGTTGCCAGAGAGCCGCGCGGGCCAAGGCGTCGAGCTGGATGCCAGTGGTGCCCGCTGGAAAACGCGCTGATGAGACAGCAATCATGCCTTTCAGCACGAGTGTGTTGTGGCTCTTCATGGCGGCAGTTGCTTCACCGATGATGATGGTGCGTGTCACGTCAGTGGTGCCGTCGCGATACTGCCCCCCGGAATCGATAAGGTAGATTTCGTTCCGCTTCAGCGTGCGCCCTGTTTTGCCAATGGCGTGGTAATGCGGCAGGGCGGCATTGGGGCCGCTGGCAGAAATTGATCCAAACGACAAATCTTCAAGTTGTCCAGTGGCACGGCGAAAGACTTCGAGTTTGGCCTGTGCCGCAATTTCAGTGAGGGAGCCTGTTCTGGCATGTTCATCTAGCCAGGCGAGATAATTAGCCAGAGCAGCACCGTCGCGTATTTGAGCCTTGCGCGCGCCATTCTGCTCCGTCAGGTTCTTGCGGGCACGCGGCAGAACACAGGGGTCCTGATGTTCGATGATCGTGGCTTTGGCTTTTGCAAGAATGGCCCGGACGGCTTCGGGGCAAACGCCTGCATCAATCATGACAGTTTGCTTCTTCTGGCCGAGTTGACGCAGCGAAGTCTCAAACTGATCAGGGTGCTCTAGCGTGATATGGCCTGCGATGGGGCGGAGTACGCGCGATTTTTCAATGAACAAACGGGCGGTCGCATTTTTGAACACCATCGCTCGCAGCAATGCAATGGGCGTATGAGACACATCGCTGCCGCGGATGTTGAGCGCCCACGCCACCGAGTGAGGATCAGTCAGAAACACGCAATTGCAATTTTTGTTTTTCAGCGTTTCGGCAATCAATGCGAGTTTATGTTTCGCATCAAATCCTGCAAATTTTTTGGGATGGTTGTAAATCGGTTCCGCCGGTGGCGCGGGCCGATTCGGCCATGCGGCGTCAACCAGATTTTGCCTGTTGGCGATCAGTTTGTGACCGGCTTCTGCAACCAGTTTGTGAAGCCTGCGGGCTTCAGCCACACTTGTGACCCAGGGGTCAAAGGCAAGGATTGATCCCTTTTTGAAGCGTGCCAGAAAAACCGCAAGCTTGTCGTTGTCCGGCGGCAGCAGGTTGATGCCCGTGCCCTTGGTTTCTTTCGCGGCCTGCACGGTGTAGCGGCCATCGACGATGAGGGCGGCACGGGTTTGGCCGATGAGAGCTGTGCCCCAGGAACCGGAAAACCCCGTGGCCCAGAACAGACGTTCGGCTGAGGCCGGCACATATTCACCCTGGAATTCGTCTGTGCGGGGCACGAACAATCCGTCAATCTTGTGGGCGCGCATGATGTTGCGCAATGCCTCCAGTTTTTCGGCTTGGGTCACGTTCGGGGCCTCCTTGAAACCTTGACATTGAAGGACCGAGCGGGATTCTTCAATCCATCGCACGAATATTGCGCTGCACACTTTAGCCCTGCGAAATTCGCATGGAAAATAGGCAGAAAACGCCATAAAGTGAACAGCGACATGACCTGATTGTCACAGTATCGCAATAATAATGGACCATCTTTTAAAATAGGACGTTAACGGGGGATGAACAAAGGCATGCGTAATTCGCATAGGAACCGTTCACGCCCGGAGCTTGTTTTCACGGCAACTGCCTCATAGATAAGCTTTGCTGTTGTGCGACGCACAAGACAATTGGCGACTGGCAAACCAGCACTGGCGCCGGAAATATTTGGAGAATGAAAATGACGACGATCAACTCGGGCCGCGAAACCGTTCGCAACCACACCTTTTTCTTGGCTCCCGGCCTGATGGGCCAGATCAACACCTATATTGCCCGCAGCCGCGCTGAAAAGCAGTTGCGCCAGCTGGATGATCGTTTGCTGTCCGACATTGGCCTGACGCGCGCCGACATCGGCAAGTCGATCTGGGGCCGCTGAACGAGACTCAGATATCACGCTCCCACCGCGGAGCCTTGGTATCATTTTCAGAACGCCTGTAGCCATGCTTCAGGCGTTTTGCTTTTATTGGTGCTGATCGCATGGCCAAAGCCATCCAGTTTTCGATTTTTACGATGTGTGTGGGCGAGAAGCCGCGATTTTTGTAGGCGGCGGATACCCAGCGAAGTTGATCCCGCGTGAGGCCCGACAAGATCACGCTGCCACCGGGGCTGACGAGCTGAGAGAGGCCCTGCGCCAACGACACCAACGGGCGGGCGAGGATATTTGCGAAGATCAGATCGAAAGGTGCAGCACCACGAATGGCAGGGTGGTGCAGGCCCGCTGCTGTGATCGCCGTGATGTTGGGGCCGAGTTGATTGAGTGCGGCATTGAGTTTCGTCACGCGCACCGCCTCAGGGTCAATGTCAGTCGCGAGCACCTTGAGCGCGCAAGCCTTGGCGGCGGCGATGGCGAGAACGCCTGTTCCGCAACCCAGGTCAAAGATGCGCTTTGGCATTTGCTGTTTGAGCAGGGCATCAAGGATCATCAGACAGCCCGCCGTGGTGCCGTGATGGCCCGTGCCGAACGCGGTGCCGGCATCGATTTCGAAAGCGTGGCCTCCGCTGGGCCTGCTGGCGCAATCATGCGAGCCGTGCAGATAGAAGCGACCGGCCGTGACAGGGGCTAGGCCTTCGAGAGATTTTCGCACCCAATCGACATCGGGGACTGCGGTGATTTCTGCTTCACCGATGTTCAGGATTGTTTTCGCGTGAAGCGCCGAGGCTTCGTCTGCGAAATAGGCAATCGTGTTCCACAGGGCCTGAGCTTCATCGGTTTCATTGACGGTGACGGCCATGGCGTCGATGGCGATGTGATCGTTGATCACATCAGCAAGTGCTTGCGCTTTCTCAAGGGATTGTGAGGGGTAAGCGAGAGTAAAGCGGGCCGACATGGATGCGTCTGGCCGTCATCCAGCCCGGCTCAACCTTCCGTCAAAGGCTGGATCGTGATCTCGACGCGGCGGTTCTGCTGTTTGCCACGCGCTGAAGCATTGGAGGCGATGGGTTCACGTTCGCCACGACCTTCGACCGAGAAGCGGTTGGGATCAAGCTGCTGGGCTGACAGATAACGCGACACGGATGCAGCACGGCGGCGCGACAGATCGAAGTTGTAATCATCGGACCCATCTGCGTCCGTGTGGCCTGCGACATCGATCAGGGTCTGGTCAAACTCCTTGAACACGAGGGCCACGGAATTCAGCGTGTCATAGAACTGCGGCTTCACATCTGACTCGTCTGTGTCAAAGGTGATGTTGGAGGGCATGTTGAGAACAATCGAATCACCCACGCGCGTGACTGACACGCCGGAGTTGGCCAGCCGCTGCCGCAGTTTCGATTCCTGGTTATCCATGTAAACACCAACGCCGCCACCAGCCAGTGCACCAATGCCAGCACCGATCAATGCCGCTTTACGGGTTTTGACGGAGGTGGTGGCGCCGATCAAGGCACCCGCCGCACCGCCGAGAATGGCACCACTGCCAGCGCCCAGCAGGCCTTTCGAAACCTGCTGTTCGCCCGTGTAAGGATTGGTGGTGCAGGCCGTGAGCACAAAAGCGGATGCGGTTGCAGCGAGAATGATTTTGTTCATGAAGGTCCCCTCAAAACTTGGGCCGTGGTTTGATATCCTGTTGTGGCGACATTTGGGTTAACAGGTGGTTGAAACACGGCGGGAATTGCGAGGGTGGATGCTTCTTTTTTGTATAAGCGACTTCCTCCCTCGGCGTTTTCGCCGGGGGAGTACCACGAAGGGGGGAGGGGGTCTGTCCACAGAATTGATCTTCGAGTTTCGTTGCTCAAAAAACTCCCAGCATGTCTCAAATAGAGGAATTCACCTAGGAAAAGAGGGTTCAAACTCTGTTGAAAGTGGAAATTCTGAAACGCAACTTGACCTATAAGCAAGTCTCAGAAAA
>JANNNG010000233.1:0-2525 GCA_031398425.1 Hyphomicrobiales bacterium
ATTTGCTGAGACGAGCTCTGTGTTTTCGCCCCCTTCGTTGTTGAACCACTTCCCTTTTTTGAAACTGATCTGAGTCTTAATCTATGAGTGTTGTTCCCTGCGTCTTATTAGTCGGAAGATATTTCCGGCTTAGACCGGAAAGGCTTTCCGTTCTTGACCGGAAAAATTTTCCGGTAGCATTTCAATATGGTCAATGTTTCAGGTGCTTTGCCCTGAGATCGAGGTGGTAAATGTTGACTCTTCCCTGACCTTGTTGCTGGATGGTCAGAAGCTTCTTCGCTTCCAACTCTTTGAGGTAGGTTCGCACTGATCGAGATGAGACCCCCATGTCGGTGGCAAGGGTTTCTTGGCCGGGAAAGCAGAAGTCGTTCTGCCATGCGTAACTCAGCAACATCGTGTAGGCGAGCTTTGCGCCGGGTGAAATCGTCTGATGGCGCAGCAACGCATTGGGAACCTGCGTGAAGCCCTTCTGTGACAAGGCATCACCACCTTTGAGCACGATGTTACGTGCGCGGATAAGGTCGCCAAGCCCTTGCATTTTTCCAGTTCGAAATTCCCCCATGCCAGTATTATACACCAACCACTGAAGCTGCCGCTGGGCGCTTATCCCCTTGCCGCATCGCGGAAGTCATCTTGCTCCCTGCTTGGTAGCCTTTGCAGTAAACGCGTGAGGCCACCTTGCAGGCCTTGGATCAGGATGTTGGTTTCCCTGTCGCGTTCGAGCAGCGCATCGATTTGACGGTCTTTGACGTCAATCTGTTGATGCGCCCGATCCAGTTGCTTCTCCAGAAATGCCAAATAGCTGGAGTCTGGGTGTGGAAGGGTGTGCACCGCTTCGGAGGGGTATGAACTGGTGCTCACTGGTTCTGCTATGGGTTCATTGGCCTGCACCCCTGGGCTCTCATCCGCACCCGTCTCCACCGGTTCCAACAGGTTCGGCACGAAGGTAACGGCTTTCTTGCGAGTTTCGAATTCCAGTTCCTGGGCAATCTTCACATCCAGTGACCGGCGTTCGATCAGCCAGCGGAAGCCGTTCTCGGTGTCCTGGGCGCGGGAGACAATATCGCCGGTACCCGCATCCAGGTTCTGCGAGCGCAACGCCCACTTGCGGATGGTCTTTGGCGTCCGGCTGAGCCCTTTGGACTGGCAGTAGGTGACAGCGTCTTGCACAGTCAGCCAATCGCCAAACCCGTCTGCACTGGTTGCGACAGGTTCGGACGCCACCTGCTCTGATAATTGAGTTTCCATCCCCCTATAATACCACACACAAAAAGAAGCCCCTCACATGGGAGGGGCTTTGGTCAGTGGATGTCGAGACAATCGCAACCTTTTTGATCCATCAGGCTGGAGAGCATTTCAAGTTGCTGCGGTGAGATGGAGTCGGTGAGAAATGCAACGGCATTCTCCACGCCGCCTTCAACCGCTTTGAGTACCTGCAAGGGATCGCTCAAAAGAACGATTGGCCCTGCATGCAGGTTGTGGGCATTGAAGATGATCTCCGCCGGATCAAAACCGTTGGGGAAAATCAACGTGGGACTTTCCGGGCCGATGGCCCGGCCACAATAGGCCAAGAGCATGCCGTTGGCATCATGCAACGGGATGGCAAGCCGCCCCCGCATGATTCCTTTCGGAGCATACCCCGCTCCAAATCTCTGTGCCGTCTCTGAGCTGAAGCCCAAAGCCTGAACAGATGGATGGTCGGGTTGGAGATAGGTGAGCGGGTTTAATCCAGTTTTCTGGCCCGCCTTCTCTTTCTTCGGGGAACTGTGGGAAGGAACTGTTGCAGCTGGTGACACCGAAGGCGTGTCAGCCCCCTTGGAGAAACTTTCTGCCAAGAATGCCGCTGCCTCTTTCATGCCGATGCCTTTGATGTGGGATGTCAGTGCGATGACATCTCCACCTTCACCGGCAGCAAAGCAGTAGAAGACACCCTTGCTTGCCGTAACAACCAAGGCCCGATCACCACCGGTCTTGCAGATGGGACAAGGCCCTCGCATTTGGTCACTGAACTGCGAGACCTTGAGGCCCAGCAATGGCATGGTGTCCTCAATCTTGATCTCTTGTTTCAGAGCGTGAAAGTCGATGAACTTTGTTTTCGATTGGGGTTTGTTGTGTGTCGCGGACATGGGGACAACCTCCTGTGCATGATCCGCTCCCCATTGTACCATAGGCATAGATGCACATGTCGAAAGGAGCAATCACATGGCCGATGCACAACGTGAGATGAACTCGAAGAAGCGCGCAACTGAAGTCCGTCACCCGGCCTTCGTCGTCAGGGCACCCGATACCAGCAATCGTGGCCGCTGGATCACTCTTGGTTATGCGTGGTCACGCAAGAACGGCGAGGAAGGCTACACGATCAAGCTCAACTCTGTTCCTGTTGGGCAGTGGGATGGAGCACTGATACTGCTTCCACCCTTTGACGACGATACGTCTGATGCCAAAGAACCTGAACATTAATGTCACAAAAATCATAGCCGCGCCAAACTGGTGCGGCTTTTATATGGGAACATTCAAATCCAAAG
>JANNNG010000248.1:0-5017 GCA_031398425.1 Hyphomicrobiales bacterium
GGCGATCTGTCTGCAACACGGAGTGACGGAGCTGTGGACGGCAGACCGGGATTTTTCACGGTTTCCGAAATTGAAGACACGGAACCCGTTGGTGGGGTGATGAATATCCCTCGACCGGAAATGCTATTCGAAAAATTCTTCGTCGATCTTTTTCATTTCAAATACTTCTTCGACGCGGCAACCGACATTGAACCGGATCATGAGTTTTGTAAGATCACGACCGTCGATGAGAACAATACGTTTTCCAAGTTTTTCAGCAGTCTCCGTTGCAGACTTTGTGAACGATGACGTGGTCACAAAAAGTCCCTTGCTGGCCTTGTGCATGTCCAAGCTGCCGAAGAACTCACGAATGTCTCCTGCCCCAACAGTTACATCTTCGGCATAACGCTTGGCTTGAACGTAGACTCTGTCGAGTCCAAGTGTGTCTTGGTCGATTACACCATCAACACTATTGTCTTCTGACTTGCCGATTGCCTTGCCCCCTTGTGCCAGCGTGTCGCCGTAGCCCATAGCCAAAAGGAGTTGGACAACGACGCGTTCGAAAAAGGCTGGCTTCGATAAACGCAGTCGATCCAATATCTCGTTGCCCAATGCGGCGTGAATTGTTCGACTGGTCTGACGCATCAAATCGTCTGGCGTTTGACTGTCCGATAGCTGACCATCGTTGGTCGGCAATAGCAGAGTTTCGACGGCCCCATCGACGTTGGAGCGATTTTGAAAATCTACGAACTCAGAAAATTGTTTTAGATATTTGATATCAATTTTAGTCACGCCGCTTTTAAGGACTTCAGTTCCACGCTGCGTGATAGCGAAATGTGCTCTTTTTGTCGCTTGAATCAATCCTGCCTGTTTCAAGTATGATTTTGCCCAGTGAACACGGTTCGAAAAAGTTGTTTGTTTACCGCTCGGTATTAAGCTCAGCCAGTTCGTCGTCACTGAGTTGGAACTCGACTGCAAGTTTGTCAACAATATCACCAATTCTGACTTCGCTTATCGTTGAATGTTGGAGGACAGGCAACATCAGGGTCTGGTAGTCTGGAATTGCCATTTTTACACCCCCTCTGTCTCGAATTGAATCGCTAGGTTAGCCACATAAATAGAAGGTCAACAATAAAAAAGCCGAAGCAGTTTCCTGCCCCGGCTTGTTGATCAAGCTCGCCCTCCTGTCCTCCCTGCAAAGAGCGGACACGGAATGGAGGCTATCGCCTAATGCCCCGCCAGCACTGCCAGCAGCAACAGTGCCACGATGTTTGTGATCTTGATCATGGGGTTCACGGCGGGACCGGCAGTATCTTTGTAGGGGTCGCCTACGGTGTCACCGGTGACACTCGCCTTGTGGGCTTCTGAGCCTTTCAGGTGCTTGACGCCTTTCGAGTCAACAAAGCCATCTTCAAAAGACTTCTTCGCGTTGTCCCAGGCGCCGCCACCGGCAGTCATGGAGATGGCGACGAACAGGCCCGTCACGATGACACCCATCAACATGGCACCTACGGCGGAGAAAGCCTGGGCCTGGCCTGCGATGGCGTTGATGACGAAGTAGACGACGATGGGTGAGAGGACCGGCAGCAAGGATGGTAAAATCATTTCCTTGATCGCGGCCTTGGTGAGCAGGTCCACGGCCCTTGCATAGTCAGGCTTCACGGTGCCCTGCATGATGCCGGGGTTTTCCTTGAACTGGCGACGCACTTCAACCACGACCGACTGCGCAGCGCGCCCCACAGCCGTCATCGACATGCCGCCGAACAAATATGGCAGCAAACCACCGAACAACAGGCCCACCACCACGTAGGGCGACGAGAGATCGAAGGACACTGGCACGTTCGGGAAGAACGTCTTCAAGTCTTGCGTATAGGCAGCGAACAACACGAGTGCGCCGAGGCCTGCTGACGCAATGGCATAGCCCTTGGTAACAGCCTTGGTGGTGTTGCCGACAGCGTCGAGCGCGTCGGTGTTGTGGCGCACTTCCTTCGGAAGCCCCGCCATTTCAGCGATGCCGCCCGCGTTGTCCGTCACCGGGCCGAACGCATCAAGAGCCACGATCATGCCAGCGAGGGCGAGCATGGTTGTGACTGCAACGGCGATGCCGAAAAGGCCTGCGAGGTTGAAGGTCACCAGAATGCCCGCGATGATGATCAGCGCGGGCACGGCCGTTGCTTCCATCGAAACCGCAAGACCCTGGATGACGTTGGTGCCATGGCCGGTGATCGAGGCTTCAGCGATGGAGTTGACCGGACGCTTGCCCGTGGCGGTATAATATTCGGTTATCCATATGATCCCGGCAGTGATGGCAAGGCCAGCAACACCACACCAGAACAGTGACATCGGCGTAAAGCCGCCGAGGTCAACGGACATGGAACCGAAGACGAAAGACATCACGGGATAGAGTGCGACGAGCGACAGGGCCGCCGTTGCAAACACACCTTTGTACAACGCGCCCATGATGTTGTTGTTGGCACCAAGCTTCACAAAGTAAGTGCCGATGATCGAGGTGATCACGCATGCGCCTCCGATTGCAAGCGGCAACACCATGCCCGCCAGCTTGTAAGCCTCCGGCAAGGCGATGGCTGCGAGGACCATGGTGGCAACCGTGGTCACCACGTAGGTTTCGAACAAGTCAGCCGCCATGCCGGCACAATCGCCCACGTTGTCACCGACGTTGTCGGCAATCGTTGCAGGGTTGCGTGGATCATCTTCCGGAATGCCGGCTTCGACCTTGCCCACCATGTCGCCGCCAACGTCTGCACCTTTGGTAAAGATACCCCCGCCAAGACGGGCGAAAATGGAAATCAGCGATGCGCCGAATGACAATGCTACAAGCGCGTCAATGACAGTGCGTGACGTCGGCGCCATGCCCAGCGAACCTGTGAGGAAACCAAAGTAGAGCACCACGCCAAGGAGGCCAAGACCGGCAACCAGCAAACCCGTGATCGCACCCGCCTTGAACGCAAGGTCCAGACCGCCAGCCAAACCGGCTGATCCCGGCTGTGTGGCAGCCTGCGCCACGCGCACGTTAGAGCGCACCGACACATTCATGCCGATGAAGCCTGCAAGGCCGGAAAGAATGGCACCGATGGCAAAGCCGATCGCCGCCCATTTGCCGAGCAGGAACCAGGTGAGAATGAAAATCGCAACACCCACGTAGGCGATCGTTGTGTATTGCCGCTTGAGATAAGCCGCAGCACCTTCTCGAACAGCTGCCGAAATTTCCTGCATTCGCGCAGAACCCGCGTTTGCTTTCATCAAGCCCAGATAGGTGACGACTGCGTAAACGATGGACAGCGCACCCGCGAGCACGATCAACCAAAGTGTGGAATACATGTTGTGATCCTTGAGTTAAAGTTGCCCAAAACCCCGCTGTTGGCCGCGTCCATGCACTCAACATCACAGAATCGCGCTTCCCTGCCAAAGGGCTTGGTATTGGCTGCGGTATGGCAAATAGTGCTCACAAACTCAATGGGCGAAAAACGTCAAAGTGAATGCGCGAATGAGGGGCGTTGCTCACAAACCTGAGGGGAATGCGTCACACCCTTTCATGGATTGAATGCGAATGCCAGGTTGCAGCCCTCAGGATGTATCAGGCCTGAGCGCCATCCAGGCCAGTGCATGACATTCTTTGAGGACACGGTCGATGTCTTCCCGGGGTCGGCGCTGATGGCCAGGCGGCGTGCCGGGCCTTAAGGGAGAGAGGAAAGCCGGGCTTTCCATCTGGGCCCTACGCTTCAGCCAGCGCGCCATGCGCTTTGCTTCGCGCGGCAGATGATCAAGTGCGCGGACGAGCACGCTGAGACGCTGACTGAGGCGCGACGTTTCGGCTTCGCTGCATCTGTCATCACGACGCTGGAAGAAGCTTGCCAGAAACGCCTGGCGCGGACTGGGCGCATCGATCACGCGGATACGGGGACCCGACATCGCAGTCGGCGTTTCGTCAGGGTCGCCGAAAGCTTTCCGCGTGTCAAACAACTGGAACGAGACGCGTGACCCTGCCCTGCCAGCGAAGACTAGCCCCTGGGGCATTGGACGAGGCGCCGTGTCCGGCACGAGAAGCCCCCGCGCTGCAATCACAATCAACCGCCGCACCGCCGATTCCGCGGGAAAGAGCACGCGCACGAGCAATTGATAGACCGGACGCTGCAACCGCACCGCCCCACCCTGTGCTGCCAACAACGCCACCAGCCCTGCGATGATGCGGGTGAGTGCTTGCCGGTTGATCTCAATTGCTCTGGGCCAATCCATAAGAGACGAATAGAACATAAATAGAACAAATGTCAAGTGACCTCATCAGCCCTTCAGGCAGCTTCTCCAGAGGAGAAGCGATTCGTGGTGATATCACTCTCATACCTGAGAATTGAGGGAGGTCTCACACCAGTCGCTTCTCCTTTGGAGAAGCTGCCCGAAGGGCTGATGAGGTCTCTGCCTCGCACTAGGAAAAGGGAAGCGTCCCCGAATTCCCTAGGAAAAGGGAAGCGTCCCCGAATTCCCGAATTCCGCGAATTGGGTGCGAATTCCCCCGAATCGGGTGACGAATTTATATTGCCAATACCCGTTTGAAATGCAACTCTGGCAACGGGGCCCAATCAGCCATGTCGAACCGTTGAGTTTGGCATAGGTTCACGATCAATGCGACTTGATCACACACAGGGACGCCCTCATCATGACCACGCGCAAATGGAACACAGAACTCCTCGTCAATACCACGACGGCAGGAAACCAGATCGAATCATCCGTCACCGGCCTTGTCGATGGCGGCTTTGTGGTGACCTGGCGGGATGATGGGCCAGCAACGTCACTGATCCGCTGGCAGCGTTATGATGCCATGATGCCGCCGGCTTGAAGCTGGGCGCTGAGCAGTCCTTTGCCTCGAGTGTGGTGGGAGAGGATTTGTCACTGCCAGACGTGGTGCAGCTCAGCGATGGCAATCTTTGGTTTGTTGATCAGCATTTTTACAACGCCACCGATGATGATGTTGATGGCTTTGTCTATTCACTGACGGGCGCATTTGTGCGCCTTCAGGCCGGCC
>JANNNG010000255.1:0-6293 GCA_031398425.1 Hyphomicrobiales bacterium
GCTTGTGCGGGAGGATGGCAGTTATCTCTACACGCTGCCCTCTGTAATCGACGATATCGACTTCGACATCACCCATGTCATTCGCGGTGAAGACCACGTGACCAATGCGGGAGTGCAGGTTGCCATTACCGAGGCGCTGGGTGGCAAACCGCCAATTTATGCGCATCACTCATTGCTGATCGGAGCGGATGGCAAAGGTCTTTCAAAGCGCATCGGCTCGCTTTCAATTGCAGCCATGCGCGAGCAGGGGTTGGAGTCTATGGCCGTCGTCTCACATGCAGCATTGCTGGGCACGTCAGACAATATTCATCCGTGTGCAGATATTCAGGAACTGGTGGATGGATTTGACCTCTCTAAAATATCGCGAGCACCTGGTAGGTTTGATGAGAAAGACCTGAACCAGTTGAATGCGAAGCTGCTTCATATGCTGCCTTGGGATGCCGTCAAACATCGACTGCCGGGGCAGACGGAAGCATTCTGGCTGGCCATTCGCGGCAATATTGAGAAGTTTCTTGATACAGAGTTCTGGGATAATGTGATCCAGCAAGACTTGAAAATTGATCCGGCTGCGGAGGATGTAGAGTTTATCGCAACGGCCCGTGCTGCATTGCCGCTCGAGCCTTGGGATGGCACGACGTGGAAAAGCTGGACGGATGGGTTGAAGTTGACCACTGACCGCAAAGGAAAATCCTTGTTCATGCCGCTCCGTATGGTGCTGACAGGCATGGACCATGGACCTGAACTGGCTACATTGCTGCCGTTGATTGGACGGAAGAAGGTGTTGGATCGGATGGAGCTATTGTAAACGTTTTTGTTGACAATGGATGATTTCGGATTATTCTAAAATCAATGCACGCCACTAAAGATTGCTTTAGGTGGCGGCTGGGGTTGGCCCTTGCCGTGCAGTTTTTGTGTTACGAGGGCCACTCAAATGAAATACTCCGAATTCCAGCGCTGGCTGAAGAAGCAGGGCTGTACATTTCATACACGAGAGGGCGGCACGAGCCATCTTATTGTCAAATATAAAGACAAAGAAACGTCGTTCCCGATGCATGGCACCAAAGAGATTGGTACCGGACTCGTGAACGCCATAAAGAAGCAATTAGGACTTAAGTGATCAAATATCGCGTCAAATTGACACCGGACGACAATGACACGTTTCTTGTCACGTCACCGGATTTTCCTGAGGTTATCACGTTTGGTGATACACGGAATGATGCCTTGAAATATGCTGCGGGCGCGTTTCGGGAAATCATTGCTGGATATATGCATGACAAGAAGCCAATCCCTAGTCCGTCGAAAGTCCGCGCCAAAGATGATTTCATCACGTTGCCATTGCAGACCGAATTGAAGATTCGCATGTATGAGTCACTACGCGATTCCGGGATGAAGAAATCGGAATTGGCGCGCAAGATGAAATTGCATCGGCAGGAGATGGAACGTTTGCTGGATTTCAACAAGTCCACCAATCTTGACAGGATCGAGTCTGCTTTTGCGGCCATGGGCAAGCGCATCTCGTTTGAAGTGTCGGACGTCGATTAATCCCGGTGCTCATCACCTGCATCATTCCCACGCGGAATCGGCCTGACTACATCGCTGAGTCTGCGGCCAGTGTTCTGACGCAAGATCATTCCGATCTCGAACTCATCATCGTCAACGATGGCGAGATGGCTGTTCCGGATTTTGCCGATAGCCGTGTTCGCATTCTCAACAGCGGACAAGCGGGTGCTGTTCAAGCGCGGAACCTGGGCGCTTCGCAGGCCAAGGGTGATGCGATTGCCTGGCTGGATGATGATGATCAGTGGACGGACAATGGTTTTCTCTCGGCTTGTGCGGAACGTTTGAGTGCTGACAGCGACTTTGTATTTGGCGACGGGTCTCTGGTTTTCCCGGATGGCACGCGCAAGTCGTTTTCGAAGAATGCAAATCCGGAATCGTTGATGCAGGACAATACAATTCTGATTTCTGCCGTGTGCTATCGGCGGTCATTGCACGCGTCGCTTGGCGTATTCGATACGACCCTGCCCTACTATTGGGACTGGGATTGGTACCTGCGCGTGGCCCGCGCCGGACGCATGATGACGCGGTTGATGACATCCGTTGTCGACATTCGAATTCATGAAAACAACATGTCGGGCGAGGCCAATGCTGAGGCACGCCTGGAAAATTTGCAGGCGTTGCGACGCAAACACGCATTGCCGGAAATTCCTCTCAAATCCCATATCGACTTTGTTTGACTTCTTGTAATACATTGTAATAATTAATTTTAATGCCATCTTGAAAGTGTTAACAAAGAGTTAACCGTTGATTATAAGGTTATTTTGCAATACAATTCAAAACAGCCCCGTAAATAAAGGGTTTTACAGAACCGCTGCGTGATGTATTCAAGTTTCATTAACGATTCGCCCAACCCAAGGAGAGACCCCATGGCCGAAGAAAAAGTATTGACAGTTGCTCTTTCAAAGATCGCTGCTGAACTTGCTGAAAAACATGAAATGTCAAAGAAGGGCATGGGCGAACTCCTGTCCAACTTTGTAGAAATGACAGTGAAGAACCTCAAGAAGGGCAACAAGGTGCGCATTACCGGCCTTGGCATTTTCCAGGTGAAGAAGCGCCCTGCGCGTTTGGGCCGCAACCCTCTGACGGGTGAGCAAATCAAGATCAAGGCATCGAAGAAGCTGGCCTTCCGCGCTGCCAAGGAAGTCAAGGAAGCAATCTAAGTCTGTTTGTGACGGCCTTCGCTGTCGCAAGAGGCATCCAGAGACTCCAAACTCAATTCCTCCCAAGACTGGCGTAACCAACTCCCCGCAGCGAAAGCCGCGGGGTTTTTCATTTCGCGATGAGAAGAATTCACCGCGAGGGGTGATTGCGACGAAATGGCTGGGCGGCTAGTTTCAACTCTCGCATTCCTTTCAAAGGTTCATGTCATGAAATCATCTGCGCGTGTTGTCGTTATCGGTGGCGGCGTTGTAGGCTGTTCCGTACTTTACCATCTCACAAAAGCGGGTTGGAAAGATGTGGTGCTGGTTGAACGTGATATCCTCACCTCTGGTTCCACATGGCATGCTGCAGGCGGATTTCACACGCTGAATGGCGATCCGAATGTGGCCAAGCTGCAAGGCTATACCATTGGACTTTATGATGAGCTTGAGAAAATTTCAGGTCAAGCTTGCGGGCTGCATCGGTCGGGCGGGCTGTTTCTGGCTGACACCAAAGAGCGCATGGACTGGCTCAAGATGGCGCATGCTCGTTCGCGCTACCTTGGGCTCGAAACCCGGTTGCTGACCATGGCGGAAGCAAAGCACATGAACCCGCTGCTGGAAGAACAGTATTTTGTGGGTGCCATGCTCGATGCAGCCGATGGCAATCTGGATCCCGAAGGCACCACACATGCCTACGCAAAATCGGCACGTATCGGTGGCGCTGAAATCTATCAAGGCACGCGCGTGCAGGAATTGCGTCATCGCGCAGACCATTCCTGGGATGTGATCACCGACAAGGGCAACATTCATGCAGAGCACGTGGTCAACTGCGGAGGGTTATGGGCGCGTGAAGTAGGGCGCATGGTGGGCCTGGAATTGCCGGTGCTGGCCATGGAGCACATGTATCTTGTCACTGACGAGGTGCCGGAGGTTGTTGCCTATAACAAGGAGCGCGGTCATGAAATTCCGCACATCATCGATTTCAAATCTGAAATCTACATGCGGCAGGAACGCGACGGATTGGTACTCGGCACTTATGAACAGGCGTGTGTTCCCTGGGCTCCAAAGCAGACACCGTGGGAATTTGGTCGCGAGTTGTTGCAGCCTGATCTTGATCGCATCGAGAAAAATCTTGAACTGGGCTATAAGCACTTTCCAGCCATGGGACGCGCTGGCATCAAGAAGGTGATCAACGGACCCTTCACCTTTACACCAGATGGCAATCCTCTTGTTGGCCCTGTGCAGGGTATCAAAAATTTCTGGTGCGCCTGTGGCGTCATGGCGGGCTTCAGCCAGGGCGGCGGCGTGGGTTTGGCCCTGTCACAATGGATGGTCAACGGCGACCCTGGTTTTGACGTTTGGGCCATGGATGTAACACGCTTTGGTGAGTGGGCCACGCGAGGATATACCAATGCAAAGGTGCGCGAGGTTTATGCCAAGCGCTTCTCCATCAAGTTTCCGAATGAAGAATGGCCCGGTGGGCGCCCGCAGCAGACCACGCCACTTTATGATACGCTGATTGGACAAGGTGCTGTCATGGGAGATTCCTGGGCCATGGAAACGCCCTTGTGGTTTGCGCCCAAAGGTGTTGCGCAGGTCGACGTCGGATCATGGCGGCGCTCCACTGATTTTTCCCATGTCAAGGCCGAGGTGCTGGGCACGCGCAACGGCGTGGGCGTCACTGAAATCGCGAACTTTGCCAAGTATCGCTTCTCAGGTGCTGGTGCGGAAGCTTTCCTTTCCCGTCTCATGACCAACCGCATGCCGAAGCTTGGGCGAATCATCCTGACGCCCATGCTCAATCCGGCAGGCAAGTTGATTGGAGATTTCACCATTGCAAAGTCGGGCCCTGAAGAGTTTTACATTTGGGGATCGTCGCAGGCGCAAATGTATCACATGCGCTGGTTTGAAGATCATCAACCTACGGATGGTTCTGTGACTATCGAACGGCTGGACATGGGGCTGGTTGGGCTTTCGATTGCCGGGCCAAAGTCCCGCGATGTGCTAAAGGCCATCACCGATGATGACGTGTCTAATGCCGCATTCAAATTCATGGACCACCGCGCCATGGAGATAGGGAATGTTCCCGCGCTTGTGAACCGCGTCACCTACACGGGTGATCTCGGTTACGAAATCTGGGTCAAGCCAGAGTATCAACGCCGACTCTATGTCGCCATCATGGAAGCGGGTGCAGCTCACGGCATCGTGCACTTCGGCATGCGCGCCTTGTTGTGCATGCGGCTCGAAAAGAATTTTCCCACATGGTATCGCGAGTTGCGGCCGATCTACGGGCCATTCGAAGCGGGCATGGACCGGTTTATTGATCTCACCAAGAATGACTTCATTGGTCGCGAAGCGGCGATGGAAGAAAAGCGCACAGGCGGGAAATTGCGGCGCGTGTCTATGTTCGTCGATGCAGATGACGCCGATGTGCTGGGTGATGAGCCGATCTGGCACAAGGGCAAGGTTGTAGGCTGGGTCACGTCGGGCGGGTATGGCCACACCATCGACAAGTCGATGGCTCAGGGTTATGTGCCGAAGGAACTGGTCGACGAAAAAGATTTCGAGATCGAGATCTTTGGCGACATGCGCCGGGCACACATCATTGCTGAACCTCCATTTGATCCCGAAGGGAAGCGGATGCGGGGCTAAACATGTCAGAAAAATCGGACTTTTTGAAGGAATTGTATTTTCATGAGCTTGATCGTAAAAAATCGCTTGAAAGTATGGTTACGTTGCCATGCGGCATCATAGCCGGACTTTTGGGTCTGGTCGGTTACTATTTTACCAAGTTCAATTTTAACTTGCCGGGTAAATGGGAGACGGTGCTTGAACTCGCATTTCTGGCTTCAGCGTCTCTTGCGATAGTTTTTCTGTTGCTGGCCGTATACTGGTGCGCTCGCACGGTTATTGGGTCGAAATATGAACATTTGCCGGGAGCCAACACAATCCTTACGTATTGGAACGACTTGGAAAGTTGGCATAGAAAGTATTTACCCAAAAATAGTGAAGAGGCAAACAGGGTGGACTTTGATGACTTTCTGACGAGGTCTCTAGCGCAATGCTGTCAAAGAAACTGGTCGGCAAATCACTACCGTTCTGAAGAACTCTTTCGTACAAAGCGTTCGATTGTATGGGCGTTGATTGTTGTCGTAATTTTGTCGATCTGTTATTATATCAACTTCTGGACTGCTCCAGTTAACATTAGGATATGATCACAATGTCTTCTAACAGTTCACTTAAGCAACCGGTTCCAAAAGCACCGCCGCCAAAACCGGTTCCCCCACCAACAGTTTCTATCAGGGATGGCGACTCTCTGAGAATTATCAGCAAAATTAAGTGATACGGGTTCAGTTCGTTCTGCCGTAAAACCCAAGCTGCTCTTCGCGCGAGAATATCACTCCCGGTTTTTCGTAGTACGAAAACACCGCAATCATGCGCTCGCGATTGCCACGCACGGTGCTGACCTTGTGGGCGGTGTTGCGGCCTCGGAAGACGTTCAGGGTGCCGGCGGATACTTTCATGGTTTTGACTTCTGAATCTTCGCCGCGCAGCAGTTTTGCAACACCTTCGTAATTGGGATCTTCGGCG
>JANNNG010000046.1:0-11760 GCA_031398425.1 Hyphomicrobiales bacterium
CGGACCCACCAGCGTGCGCCCCGCCCCCTTGTCAGCCATACGGCCATCTTGCAGCAATTGCTTATAGCGCTCCTCGGCTTGCAAGGCAGGAAGCTTTGCCACCATATCCTCAATCTCGCCCGCAATGGCAATCTGCGACCATGGGAAGGGGCCAGAGAGGCGTTGCGGTGTGAGATAGGCCCCAAGATTGCTCACCGCCTGCAATCGTGCCGCTGCAATGGCCACAGCCTCCTCGGCCATCAGGCCTTCGAGGCTTGCGGCCCAAGTCCGGTCAAGCGGACCATCGGATAGAAGCAAGTTCCGTTCACGCATCAATTTCTCATAGCGATTGATGCGCGCACCATGTTCAGTGTCGAAGAGCGCCACCATGCGATCAAGATAACGTCGGCGTTCCGAGGTCGGGCCGGAAAACAGCCGGTCGAGGGCCGGAGTAAGCCAGACACTGCGGAGCAATCCCGACAGTGCACCTGAACTTTTTTGCAGTTGCCCGTCGACCAGAACCGCACGGGGGGCACCGAGGCCATCTGCTTCAGACGCGCTCCACGCAGTACCCAATTGAACCTCGCCGATATGACTTGCTGTAATAGCCGAAACGCCCCAGCCGCCATCTCCTGTTATTCGGCCAATGCTGTGATACTCAGCCCCGCGAAGCCCGCGCCCCGGTGCGAGCAGGGAAATAGCCTCCAGCATATTGGTCTTGCCCGCCCCGTTGGCACCGGCAAGCGCGATCAAACCCGTTGGTGGATCAAACCGCAGAGTCGCATAGTTGCGATAGTCTGTGAGCGTGATGCGGATGATGCGGTGCGAGGCAAACACAGTCCCTCTCCGTCAGTCGCTGCGCGACTGCCACCTCTCCCGCAAGCGGGCGAGGAAAAAAACCTTATCCTCGCCCGCTTGCGGGAGAGGTGGCATCGCGTAGCGATGACGGAGAGGGACTTTCAAATACCTCACACCCGCATCGGCATCAGCACATAGAGCGAGTGCTCATCCTTCGGATCCTTCACCAACGTCGGCGAACCTGAATCCTGGAATTCAAAGCGGATGGTGTCGGCGGTGATCTGGCTCGCAACGTCCAGAAGATAGCGCGAGTTGAAGCCGATCTCGATGGGTTCCTGGGCGTAGTCGACAATCAGTTCTTCTTCGGCAGAGCCGGAGTCGGGGTTGTTGACGACGAGAGTCATCTTGCCGTCGTTCAGTGACAATTTCACCGCCCGGCTTTTTTCCAGCGAGATGGTGGACACACGGTCCACGGCCTGGGCAAAGTCTTTTGACTCGGTGACCAGCACCTTGGTGTTATTGCGGGGGATCACACGCTCGTAGTCGGGGAATGTGCCGTCAATCAGTTTCGATGTCAGCACCAGACTGCCGACAGCAAAGCGGATTTTCGAAGACGACAGCGATACTTCAACGTCGCCTTCCTCGCCTTCCATCAGCTTGACGATTTCAAGCACGGTCTTTCGGGGCACAATCACACCCGGCATGCCATCAGCACCTGTTGGCAGGGCAACCTGTGCTTGGGCGAGACGATGACCGTCCGTGGCAACCGCACGCAAGGTTTCCGATTGCTTGGCCTGATGCAGATAGATGCCGTTCAAATAATAGCGCGTCTCTTCAGTCGAAATTGCAAAACGGGTTTTTTCGATGAGGAACTTCAGCGATGTGGTGGCCAGCGAAAACATGTTGCCAAATTCGCCGGACGACAAATCTGGGAAATCCTCAGCAGGCAGCGCCTGCAAGGCAAAGCGTGAGCGTCCGGCATGAATGGCAACGCGTGATGAATCGGGGCCTTGCTCCAGTTGCAACTGCGCCCCGTCAGGCAATTTGCGCACAATGTCGTAGAGCATATGGGCGGGCACGGTGGCAGCACCTTCGCGTGTGGTGTCAGCAGCCACGGTCTCAACGATTTCGATATCAAGGTCGGTGGCCGTCAATTTCACCGACCCCTGCTTGGCCTGCACGAGAACATTTGACAACACAGGAATGGTGTTGCGCCGTTCGACCACGCTTTGCACATGGTTCAGGGCTTTGAGGAAGGCGGACCGTTCAATCGTCACACGCATGATGGTTCAAACACTCGTCTTGAAAAAGCGGAAGCGTCTATTAGACTGACGCAGGGCAAACGACAATGGCCGTTCGCCCCGCTATTTTCAAGCATCAAGGCCGGTTTTGCACACCTACACCTGCTCCATCAACCGCATCAGCAGGGCCACGTCCTTGGCCATGTTTTCGTCGACCCTGACTTGTTCATCGATCTTGCGCACGGCATGCAGCACGGTGGAATGGTCGCGCCCGCCAAAACGCCTGCCGATCTCAGGCAGTGATCGACTGGTGAGTTTTTTCGCAAGATACATGCCGATCTGGCGCGGCACCACGACGGTGCGCGAACGCCGCGGCGACAACAGATCCGCTTTGGCCACATTGTAATGCCGACCCACGATTTTGAGAATATCGTCAATCTTGATGCGGCCAGGGTCCATGGTCCCGTTCTGCGAGGCGTCACGCAACACGACTGACGCCAGATCAAGCGTCACAGGTGTGTTGTTAAATTGCTGATAGGCAACGATGCGATTGAGTGCCCCTTCCAATTCGCGACCACCGCCCTGGGTGCGTTCGGCAATGAGATCCAGCACATCCTCGGGCAGGGTTTGCAGAGGATCACGCACCAGCATCTGCTGGTGCCGGGCACGCACAATCTTGCGGCGCAGCTCTTCATCCGGCACTTCAATATCAATCACCAGGCCACCCATCATGCGTGAGCGCATGCGCTGGTCAATCGAGTCGAGCTGTGCCGGCGGCACATCGGCGGCGATGATCATCTGGCGTTTTGTGTCGACCAGGGAATTGAAGGCATGGCCGAACTCCTGCTGGATCGCCTTGCCCTGCAGAAACTGGAAATCATCGATCAACAAGACGTCGACGGCGTTGAACTGGTCCTTGAACGAGAGGGTATCACGCTGGCGCAGTGCCTGAATGAAACCATACATGAAGCGCTCTGCCGTCAGCATCAGCACGCGACGGCCGGTGCCCGAGGCCTTGATGCGTTGCGCCACCGCATTGAGCAGATGGCTTTTGCCAAGGCCCGCAGCGGCATGAATGAACAAGGGATTGAAACTGACGGCCGAGCCCGCCTGGGACTGGGCCACGCGCATGGCGGCGGCATGGGCCAACTGGTTGGAAGGCCCGATCATGAAACTGTCGAAAGTCTGTCCTTCGTCCAGCGGTGTGGCCTTGTCCGCTACAAGCAATGGCAGCACCAGCGGCACACGGACGGATTCAACCGTCAATGCTGGCCTTGCAGGTTGGGTTGCCACCTTCTGAGATTGTCCCACAGGTGTTCCCTGCTGGCGCACCCGGACATGAATCAGGGTCAGTGCGCCCAGTTCGGTTTCCGCGATCTTTTGCAGTTTCGAGACATAGTGGCTCTCGATCCAGCTTTTCAGGAACCGCGTGGGCACCGAGACAGTAAGCTGGCCCGCGGCACAGCTTTCCATGTCCATGCGGCCAAACCAGCTGTTGAACAGGTCATCTCCCAATTCGGCCCGCAGGCGGCTTTGGATTTTTTGCCATTGACCCTTGAGAACTTCGCTCATGGACGTCCCGGAACACGGGATGTTCGGTTGTATTGCCTCAGTCACTTTTCATTCCATTTTCAGTTTGTGCTTCCCCGTGAGATTGCGTTTGCGCAAACTCACAAGGGTTGCCCCCGCACGCAGGACCGGACGCAAAACAAACCACCGCCGGAACCTTTGTTCCGTCGCACGTCAATCGCTTGAGGACCCGGTGGCTTGGATTCCACGTGTCTTTGAGCGCTCACTGAACTCATGGTTTGACGGTTTGCCACACCGCCATTACGCCGATCCCCGCCAAACTTAAGAAGACTGGTTGCCCCGCCCCCCGTTGGCTTCGATTGACCCTAGTCAGGCGTGCGGTTTGGCTGCAACGGTGAAATTCGTTCGTCCGTATACGGATTGAGCCGGTTTGCCCTTGACAGGCTTGATCAGCGCCGTCGCGCTTGCGCTAAGTCCCTGAATCTTTCGGGTGAATCGACGGAGCACACCAGATTGGCACAGTTGGGAAAATTCTGAAAAGAAACTGCTTGACCCGGCACCGCATCTGGGGGACCCCGCCCAAGCTCATAGGCAGTCTTCACACTACCGTGTAACAAATTGAAATGATTGGCTATTATATTTCATATTCATCAGCATCCGGACAAATAAAAAGGCCGCATCCCGAAGGATTGCGACCTTTGAAATGTCATTCGCCTGAAAATTCATCAGTCGGATGGACAAATGTGGAAGGGCTTCAGCCCTTCATGGCGCGCACGCGCGCCGTGAGGCGAGAGACCTTGCGCGACGCTGTATTCTTGTGGAGAATGCCCTTCTGGGCGCCCCGGGCCAATTGCGGCTGGGCCAGCTTCAAGGCGGCTTCAGCGGCAGATTTGACGCCAGCGGTGATGGCTTCCTCGACCTTGCGAACCGTGCCGCGCACCAGTGTCGTGCGGTTCTTGTTGATCTTGGCGCGACGGGCAGCAACGCGGGTTGCCTTTTTGGCAGAAGAAGTATTGGCCATTGAAAGTCCTGTATTTTCTATAGGGTTGACCCCGACGGGGGTGAGCCCGAAACGGTATCGCCCGGCAGTGATGCCGGGGCTTTGGGCTGGGCTTATAGACATGAAGCTGTACAAAGGTCAATTGCGCCTTTAGGGAAAAACCCATGTCAAGCGCAACCATCTATAGCGAAACAAGGCCCTGGGGCAGTTTTCACGTTCTTGAGGAACATCCGGGATTCAAGGTGAAGCGGATTGTGGTCAATCCGTCGGGGCGTCTGTCGCTGCAAAGTCACAAGCACCGCAGCGAACACTGGACGGTGGTCAATGGCACGGCAACCGTTACGGTTGGTGAGGCCGTGGTCACCTTGGGGCGCGGCCAGTCCATCGATATACCGTTGGGGGCCAGGCACCGGCTGGAGAACTTTGGAGTCGATCCCGTTGCGGTGATCGAGGTGCAGTTTGGCGACTATCTCGGAGAAGATGATATTGTCAGATATGATGATGTCTATCAGCGGACGTGAAATCCCTCCCCGTCTCGCTGCGCTCGACACCTCTCCCGCAAGCGGGCGAGGACAATGAACCTTATCCTCGCCCGCTTGCGGGAGAGGTGGCATCGCGCCAGCGAAGACGGAGAGGGACTTTCACCCGATCTTCTCGAACTTCCCGCTCTTGCCCGATTTCAACAGCCCATCAAGAATCCGCATGCTGGTGATCGCATCCTCCACGCCATAGACTGGCTTTTCCTTCTTGCGGATAACGCGGCAGAAGTTTTCGGCTTGCAGTTGATATTGATCGGACACGGGGAAGGAATGCCAGGTTCCTTCATTCATCTGCATGCCCTGCACGAACAGGCGATTGGGCGTGTCGGGTGGGGCATTAAAGGGAATTTCGATTTCAATGCGCCCCTTGGTGCCCATGATGTGGACGCGTTGATAGGGGGCCAGCTGCGTGGAGCAGGTAAAGGTCAAATGCCGCCCGCCTGAAAATTCCAGAATGGCACCGGAGAGACGGTCGGTCTTGAATTTGGGATCAAAGTCAACGGTGGCCGCCGCACGGATGGGGTCAGCGTCGAAGATGTACCGGGAAATCGTGACGGGATAGCAGCCGATATCGAGCAGACCACCACCACCGATATCCGCCATGTTGCGCACATTGTTGGGGTCGCGATTGAAATAGGAGAACATCACCTGGATGGCGCGCACTTCGCCGATCTCGCCCTTCTTGACGCGGCGTTTTGCGTCGATCCATTGCAGGGCATGGCGTACCATGAAGGCTTCGGCAATATGCACCTTCTTGGCCACACTGCGGAGCGCCAGGGCCCCACGGGCCGAGATGGCGATGGGCTTTTCACACAGCACGTGTTTTCCTGCCCGCGCCGCCTCAAGTGTCAGCCGGATATGCAGGTGGTTTGGGGTGGGATTGTAGACGGCTTCAATATCGGGGTCGTCGAACAGCTCTTCGTAGGAACCGTACGCCCGCGCTATGCCTAGCTTGCCAGCCGCCGCCTTGGCCCGTCGCAGATCGCGCGACGCGATGGCCACAATCTCCACATCACCACTTTTCATCATGCCGGGAATGACTTTTTCCATGCCGATGTTGGCGGTGGAGATGATGCCCCATTTCACTGGTTTCATGCTGGTGTGTCCCTGTTTGCCGTTGCCTGTTTGCCGTTGATTGTGACACATATGTTTAGCCGTGTCGCAAGATGTTTGCAAAGTGCCGCGTGAAAACATCGAATTGCTGCGAGAAGGCTTGACCCGACAAGGCTCGACGTGGCTAAACTGCGGGTCAGTTGAGTGCGGGATCAACCCGCGCCTTCCTAACCACTCAAGGGAGTTCACCATGGTTTCTTCAATTCGCAAATTAGCACTTGCCACAAGCGTCGGGCTGATGGCAGTAGCCACCGCTGCCCAGGCTGCCGACCCTGAATCCTGCAAGGCCGTGCGCTTTGCCGACGTGGGCTGGACTGAAATTCAGGTGATCTCGGAAATCGCCTCCAGCATGTTCACGTCCCTCGGTTACGCAGGCGAAGTCAAAACACTTTCCGTGCCCATCACCTTTGCATCGCTGAAGAGCAAGGACGTCGATGTGTTCTTTGGCAACTGGATGCCGTCGCAAACTGCTGACATCAAGACCTATCTGGACGACAAGTCGATTGAGCAGCTGGCCGTGAACCTTGAAGGTGCAGGCTATGGCATGGTGGTGCCGCAATATGTCGCCGATGCTGGTGTGAAGTCTCTGGCCGATCTGGCCGCCAACAAGGACAAGTTTGCCGGCAAGATGTTCGGCATTGAATCCGGAAACGACGGCAACCGCATCATGCAGAGCTTTGTTGATGACGCGAAGAACAATCTCGGCGGCTGGACCGTCGTTGAAAGTTCGGAAGCCGGCATGCTGACGGAAGCTGAAAAGGCGATCAAGAACAATGAATGGATCGTCTTCCTCGGCTGGACGCCACACCCCGTCATGGGCGACATGAAACTGCACTACTTGTCCGGCGTTGAAGCCGCTGGTTTTGGCTCGGCCACAGTCTATACCAACACCCGTGCAGGCTGGGCAGCGGAATGCCCGAATGCAGCAAAGCTCGTGTCCAACATGAAGTTCACCCTGCCCATGGTCGGTGGCTCGATCATGGCCCCCGTGTTGAAAGACGGCAAGGATCCGAAGGCAGTGGCAACCGAATGGATCAGCGGCAACAAGGACACGGTTGCAGCCTGGCTTGACGGCGTCACCACCATGGATGGTGGCGATGCCAAGGCTGCTGTGATCAAGTGATGGGTTGAGACCCTTCGAGGCTCGCAAGAGATCACACCTCAGGGTGAGGGGATTTGATGAACCCTCTTGCTGAGGTGCCCGCGTCTTCACGGGCCTCGAAGCACTGGCGAGGTTTGACTTAAAGGACGTGGCGACATGGCTGACCCGATCACACAATGGATTTCCGCCTGGAAGATTCCCGTGGGGCCGTTTGGCAAATCCATCATCAGTTTTGTCACCGATAATTTTGAATGGTTCTTTGATGCGGTAAAGGACAGCCTGAATTTCGTAGTCGAGGGATCGACATGGCTGCTTATGCTCTGTCCGCCCGCATTGCTCGCCGCTTTAATTGCAGGGTTGGTGTTCTACGCCAAACGATCAAGATATCTCGCCATCGGCGTGTTGCTGGGCCTGCTCTTCATCATCAATCAGGGTCTGTGGAAGGAAACCGTGCAGACGCTTGTGCTGGTGGTCTATGCCACGGCGCTGTCCATGGCACTGGCTGTGCCGCTTGGCATATGGTCAGCACATAAACCTCGCGTGTGGTCGACGCTGCAACCGATCCTCGATCTCATGCAGACCATGCCGACCTTTGTCTATCTCATTCCCATTCTCATTCTGTTTGGATTGGGGGCAGCACCGGCCCTCATCGTCACCATTATTTTCGCCATGCCGGCACCCGTGCGCATGACCTATCTCGGCATTACCTCAATCCCGCGGCCCATGATCGAGGCGGGAGAAAGTTTCGGTGCCACCAAGCGGCAGTTGCTTTGGAAAGTGGAACTGCCAGCAGCGCTTCCCTCCATCATGGCGGGCCTCACGCAATGCATCATGTTGTCATTGTCCATGGTCGTGATTGCAACTTTGATCGGTGCGCCATCCCTCGGCAATCCAGTGAATCGTGCCTTGAACAATCGCAACATCCCCCTTGGCATTGAGGCAGGCCTCGCCATTGTCATTCTTGCCATCATCCTTGACCGTGTTCTGGCCACCCGGGTGGGAGCGAAAAAATGACCACGGCCGTTGAATTCAAGAATGTCGACATTCTCTTCGGCAAGGCCACAGAAGAAGGTCTTCGCATGCTCGATGCCGGTTCAACCCGCGCCGAGATTTTGGACAAGACGGGTGTGGTGCTGGGAGCAGCCAAAGCCAGCCTTGTCGTCAGGCAAGGCGAAATCAGCGTGCTCATGGGACTGTCCGGTTCAGGCAAATCCACGTTGCTGCGCGGCGTCAATGGTCTCAATCAAGTCACACGCGGTGCCATTGATGTGCGCGATGGCGACACGATGGTGGATGTCGTCTCCTGTGATGCGGCCACACTCCGCAAGGTCAGGCAGAAATCCGTGGCCATGGTGTTCCAGCAATTCGCCCTGCTGCCCTGGCGCACGGTGGCGGAGAATGTGGGCTTCGGGCTTGAACTTTCGGGCATGCCCGATGCTGAGCGTCGCGCACGTGTCGACAAGCAGCTTGAACTTGTGAGTTTGTCGCAATGGAAAGACAAGTATGCGCACGAACTTTCGGGCGGCATGCAGCAGCGCGTGGGATTGGCACGGGCCTTTGCAACAGAAGCACCCATCTTGCTGATGGATGAGCCGTTCTCAGCACTTGATCCATTGATCCGCACCAAGTTGCAGGATGAATTGCTCGACCTGCAGAAACGTTTGAAGAAGACCATCATCTTCGTGAGCCATGATCTTGAGGAAGCACTGAAGATTGGCAACACCATCACCATCATGGAGGGGGGCCGCATCGTGCAATCGGGGCGGCCTGAAGACATCGTGCTCAGGCCCGCCAATGACTATGTGCGCGAATTCATCGCCAATGTGAATCCGTTGTCAGTGCTCACGGCATGGAACGTCATGCGCAGTCCGCACGAATTGGTTAAAGAAAAAACCGGCTGGATCTGGCTTGACCGCCGCAAGACCACACGCTTCAAATTGGACAAGGAAAATCGTTGTGCAGCGGTAGAGCGTGATGGCGAAGTGGCCACATGGGTGCCCTGTGCCGAAGCCGACAAGCCTCTCGACAAGAAGATAAAGCCTGTGTTCTGGGCCACGCCCGGCACGTCTTTGAAAACCGTGATGCTGTCGATGCACAAATCGGAAACCGCACCCGTGGCTCTGTTCAATGATGACAGCACCTTTGCAGGTGCCATCGGTGTCAGGGATGTGTTGCAGGCGGTGCTGAAACGATCGGAATAGAGTTACTGGATCGGCGTCAGCGTTTCAGTTCCCGCACCCCCCTTTTCGGCGATGGTCCACAGCCCCTGCATGGAACCGTCATCCATCACCTTGTAGATCACGAGGCCCACCACTTCGCCCATGCGATAGGCGGCGGAAAATGCATCGTCGTTGCGCATGCAGATGCCAACGGACGTGGTGGAGCCAGTCTCCCACTCAATTTCGCAAGTGGTTTCAGAGGTGAGGGTGATCTTCGCTTCACCTTCGTAAGTGGTACCGTTCAGGTTGGTACCAGAGACCTGATAGCGCCCGCCGATATTGGTATAGGCCGATGCCGGAAGGCTGAGTGCCGCTGTGATCAACAGGCCGCCGATAATCTTGTACATGGAAGTCTCCTCGCTCTTGTCGCCCCGCAGAGCAAGTGTAGTGCGCGTTTCCTGTCATGTAAACGACGTTCCGCTGCCCAGTTGGGGCAGATTGAGAAACCCAGCGATGCTCTGTCCGATGTCAGAAAACGACGCGCGATGACCCACTGATCCCGGTTGCAAGCTTCTGGCGAAGATCATGATGGGAATCTGTTCACGGGTGTGTTCAGTGCCATCCCATGTCGGATCATTGCCGTGGTCGGCGGTGAGGATGAGCAGGTCATCATCCCGCATCTGGGCGAACACGCGTGGCAGTTCAGCATCAAAGGCTTCCAGCAACCTGCCATAGCCGATCGGATCGCGGCGGTGACCGTGATTGGTGTCGAAGTCGACAAAATTGGTCATGAGAAATCCGCCATCGCGCAATGTCGGCATCAAGGCGATGACTTTCTCCATCATCGGACCGTTGCCGGAGACCTTGACTTCTTCGCCGGTGCCCACATGGCCGTAGATATCACCGATCTTGCCAACGGAGATGACGTGACGACCGGCATCACTGGCAATTTTCAACAGTGTGGGTGCTGGCGGTGTGACGGCAAAATCCTTGCGGTTGCCTGTGCGGGCAAAGCTCTTGGTGGTTTCGCCGAGGAACGGTCTTGCAATGACGCGACCCACCTTGATGTCAAGGGTCAACTGACGCGCAATCTTGCAAACCTCGTAAAGCCGTTGCAGCCCGAAGTGTTGTTCATGCGCTGCGATCTGAATGACACTGTCAGCCGAGGTGTATATGATAGGCTTGCCCGTTGCGATATGTTCTTCACCAAAGTCTTCGATCACTTGCGTGCCTGAAGCGTGTGTGCCGCAGAGCAGACCCGGAATATGGGCTTGTGAAATAATTGCTTCCAAAAGCTGTAGCGGGAAGGATTGCTCCGCATCCGGATAATAGTGCCACTTGAACGGCACGTGCACACCAGCGATTTCCCAGTGGCCGGTGATGGTGTCCTTTCCTTGCGACACTTCCTGAGCATGACCCCAGCGGCCAATAAGGTACGCATCAGGAAAGGGATTGCGGCCACCCGCAGCCTCTGCGGCAAGACCTAATCCCAGGGAAGCCATATGGGGAAGCTGCAATGGCATGTGATCGCAAATATGCAGCAGCGTGTTTGCACCTTCATCACCAAACTTTGCGGCATCAGGCGCATTGCCGATGCCGAACGAGTCGAGAATAAAGAGAAAGGCGCGGGGCATCAGGGCGCTATCCGCTCGATGATGGCGGGGCCGGGCGTGACACTGTCTCCAAGCGTGTAAGCCGATTTCACAAGAACAGCAGCCTTGTCAAAATCGCCTTCGGATTGAGCATGAATCATGCAGAGGGGTATTTTAGAATCAGCACGCAAACCCTTGCCGAGAAGATTGCTCAACCCCACAGCGTGATTGATCTTGTCTGTGGCCACACGACGGCCACCGCCAAGTTCGATGACGGCAAGGCCAAGATTGCGGGTGGTCATGGCAGCAATCTCGCCCTCATCATCGGCATGAACCGGCTTGACAATAGCCGCACGGGGCAGATGCTTGCCGTGGGTGCGCAGAAAATTTGCAGGCCCACCGAGAGCCGCAACCATGCGATCAAAATGATCAGCGGCTGAACCTGATGCAAGCGCTTTTTCCAACTTGAAGCGCGCAGCCTCGATATTTTCGGCAATTTTCGCACTGACCAGAAGTTCAGCACCCAGTGCAAGTGTGATATCGAGGACTCGTTTGTTGTGTGAACCATCCATCAGGAATTCGGCAGCATGGGCCACTTCCAGCGCATTGCCAGCGACATTCGCCAATGGTTCATCCATATCAGTAATCAAGGCCGTGGTTTTCAAACCCGCACCGTTGGCAACTGCAACAAGCGACGTTGCAAGCGC
>JANNNG010000048.1:0-1567 GCA_031398425.1 Hyphomicrobiales bacterium
CAAGATTGGCGGCTTCCAGAACGTCCAAATGCTTCATGACGCCAAAGCGGGTCATTTTGAGGACGCTTTCCAGTTCGGTCAGGGTCTGGCCGTCGCGTTGGCGTAATCGGTCCAGCAGGTCCCTGCGGGTCGGATCAGCCAGAGCTTTGAAGATCGCATCCACGATGAGTTTAATAGGTGACTAAATAGTCACATGTAAAGCAGTAATTTCACACGGGAAGTCCAAGACGTTGACGAAGTTTGGACTGACGCAGCGTGCGGGCCGCAGGTTGGCTGGTGGAGCCCGGCAAATCGCAGATACGGGAGATCATCGCCAACAGGTCCTCGCGCTCCCTGACTGTTAAATTCTCGTGCCAGAGCTTGCCATAGCGCAGGATGACAGTGTTGCTGTCTGGCGCGTGGTTTGCCGTCCATTTTGCGAAGGTGAGGATTTCCAAAGAGTCCGAGATGCCCATGGACCCCTCTACCTCCTTCTTGATGGCGGCCTCGGCGACGTGCCCGGGCACGCCGTCTTCCGTGGCGATAACGTTCATGAGGATGACGGCAGCGGTTGCCGGATCATCAATGACCTCCAGCGGCGAATCATTGACCTTGCCGAGGAACTTCCTGCGCTTGTGTTTGCCCCAAAGACGGCCTGCCACATCATGCACTTCGCTGGCCACTTCTCCCACAGCCTTGATGCGCCAATACCAGAAGGCGGCGGCGGCTATCAAACCCAAGATACCAAACAGCATTGTGGTTATTCCCCGTTATCGGACGAATTTATCACACGGGGGAGTTGCTGGCCAGAGTTTCCAACCGTTGAAGTAACCGGTCACGCTCACCCACGAGGCCTTTGTATTCGATTTCAGCATCGGTGAGATTTGCGACCTGGGTTGCCATGGAACGCGCAAGGGCCGGGCCATCGCTGTGGATTTCCAGCACTTCCAGCGGGTTGTTGTGAATGCGGATGGTGAATAGAATATCGCCGGATTTTGGCAGCTTGCGCAAAGTCTGGCGTTCAAGGCGCATGATGACGTTGCCTGTGAGCGGGCCATCACCGAAACGGTTCTTCATCTTGTTGTCGGAAGCAGGGTGATAAAGCCGCGCGTCACCGTACATGGACCAGTTCCAGCGTATTACAGGCTGTTCGACACGAAGATTGTCGAACATGCGGTCGATGAGACCGGCATTGCGCGTGCCTTCGCTGAAGCCGGGGACAGGCTGATGAATTTCATGCATGGGCTTGCCGAATTTCTCGTGCAGGTTCCAGGCCGAGGGAAAGCAGAGGGAGGCCGCGACCAACCGCCAGCCTTGGGGCGAATGGCGCATGAGGACGAGGTCTTCCTGGATGAGGAGGCCTGCGCGGGCGAGTGGGCTGACTTGGCTTACATCAAGGTGGCATGACATTTCGGGGAAGTGTTTGGCGAGGTGATCGACGACCATCTCCAGCACTTCCTGCTGTGCTGTCTCCGTGCCCTGCTCTGCAACCAGCACATTGGTTGTTTCCTCGCGGTATAAGCGACGCTTCTCCGTGAGATAGATCGCAAGATTATCATCGACCTCGATCCATGTTGCATGATCAAGT
>JANNNG010000070.1:0-3789 GCA_031398425.1 Hyphomicrobiales bacterium
TCAACGCCTGACGACCCGACGACAAATCTTTCACCCTCTTTTAACAGCGTCTGACCCGCAGCGATCTGAGTTTTCTCGTCATGCACGTCCATCATGTGAACAGGCATTTTCGTCTGCTGCGCAAGATGCAGGCGCACATCCGACTCGTGCATCGGTGTCACTGGATGACGGCTCATGACGGGGTGACGGTCGATGCGATAAGTTTCCCCTTGATAGCCCGCAAACAGGTGACCGGCGAAGGTGTAGCGTTTGAGTTGAGGTGCGCCCACGAGGAGCGGAATCTTCGTTTGATTGAAAACGCGAGAACCGATTTCGATGGCGCGGCCCATGTTGCCGATGTCGGGGCTGGAGTCGAAAGTCGAGCAAATCTTGTAGTGACAGAACCTTGCATCAAGAGCCTTCAACCATGTGAAAAATGCGGGGAGGTTCCTGTCCATCCACTCCGGTGACTGACTGCGGCTGATGCCAGCAATACCGACAGCATCATAATCCGTATACGGAGCGAATTCGGCTTCGGTCGGAATGCGGGTGAAGAGGATTGTGCTGACGCCGTGCGAGGCCAATGCCTCCATGGTGTCGGTAGAGCCTGTGAAGTCATCACCGTAAAAACTGATGAGTCTTTTCATGCGCCTTTGCCGTATGCGAATTTGGCTAGGGATTGAGCGAGTTCGGGATGGTCTTTGGCGTAAATTTTCAGCGGCACATTCTGCACCGCAGCATCCCAGGCCTGCTGCACGGCTTTGACACCTGCTGCCGCACCACCGGGATGCGAGACGATGCCGCCGCCGCAGAGATACATGAGATCAATGGTTTTGCCCGTGCGCTGCCAGGTTTGTGGCGCCTGCCCGCCCCATTGGCCTGAGCCTGCCACGGGCAAAGGTTTATCATCATTAGAAAACAATGGCTTGGACAAAGACTTGAAACTTTCAATGAAACTCTCATTAGGTTCCCAGTATTTCACGTCAATGCCGTTGATCTGGAATTGATCGACGCCGAGCAGACGCCAGAATTGCTGGTAGACCTTGAACTCCATGCCCAGGCCGGGATGACGCGTGAGTATGTCCCAGCCATTACGGTGGGCATGCAGCACGAGGCCAGAGCGTTTGCGCAAGAACAGCATGGCCCCCATGCCGATGGAATTGATATTAATGACAGCGCAATTGCCGCCCGCGTTCAGCACAAGATCGTGGTTGCGCATCATTTCATCGGGGTCGACAGAAGAAATCCCCCAAGCATACATGCACTTCTTTCCCGTGCGCTGCTCGTGATCGAGAATGATCGGCATGATGGCATTGATGCGCTCGCTCAAAGGCGAGTAGTCGGGCGACATCAGCTTCTCGTCGTCCTTCACAAAATCTGCGCCCGCTTCGACGACGTCGCGCATGAGTTCGGCAGATTCATGCGGGCGCAAACCAAGTGCGGGCTTGATAATGGTGCCGATAATGGGACGGTCGTGAACTGATGTGAGCTTGCGGCTGCCTGCGATGCCGAATTGCGGGCCGGGGTAGACGCCTCTGAATTCCTGCGGCAGTTGCATGTCCATAATTCTAATGCCACTCATGCCCTTGATGGAATAGACGCCACCGATGGCAGTGGTCATGAGGGCCACGAGATCGGTGCCAATTGCGACAAGCGGAAAGTCGATATCAACATCGGCGCGATGGAAGGGTCCGCTTTCAGTTGTGGGGAATGAGGGATGCGTTGCGACTTCAAGATTGCGGATTGATGTGACGCGGGCAGCGACGCGGTTTTTCAACTCTTCAGTTTCACCAGCAAGTTCAACAAAGGTGCCGGTGGATTGGTCGCTTGCGATTTTATCAGCGAGTTTGGCGATGCTGCCTGCTGTTTCGATACGGTAGGTGATGCGGATCATGGGATCAGGCCAGAATGTCAGCGGGAGCGATAGTCTTGCCTGTTCTCGCGCTCTCATAAACAGCTTCTACCAACGCCAGTGTTTGCAGATTATCGCGCCCCGATGTGTCCGGTTCTATGCTGGTCTTGAGGCAGTCAACCCAGTGCTGCTGGATGATGGCGACACTTTCTTGTACATTGTGCCACGGTCTTGTGTCCCAGGGCAGCAGCGGTGGCGAAACGTCTTCATGGCGTGTGCCGGATGAGCCGGTGACGGTGAGATGATAGCCTTTCGACAAATGCAAGCTGCCCTTGTCGCCATCGATTTCGATCACTGTTTCGGGAAAGCCGTCCGCCTCATGTTTGGTTGTGTAGGAGCAGTCAACGACAGACGTGACCCCTTCCCCGTGATCAAGCAATGCTGTGGCAACGTCTTCGCCTTTGATGTCGGGATTGATGCGGGCGATGCGGGCTGCGACCGTGCGCCCATCTCCCAACAGGAACCGCGCCACATCAAGGACGTGAATGCCGAGGTCTTCAACGATGAAGCGTTCACCTTCGGCAAGATAAGGTTGCGCGGCAAACACATCGAAGGCCGAGCGGAAGGAGATGCGGCCAAAGAAAGGCTTGCCAATTTCGTTTTGTGCGATGACGTGTTTCACGTGTCGGATGGCGGACTGCCAGCGGAAGTTTTCATGCACCATCAGAGGCGTGTTGGTTTTCACGCAGGCGGCGACCATGGATTTGGCATCGGCGATGTTTTGCGCGAAGGGCTTTTGGCAAATGACGGGGATGTTGAGTTCTGCTGCAAGTTCGACAAGGGCGCGATGGCTGGGCACGGTGGTGGCGATATCGACAAAGTCTGGCCGTTCCGTTTCCAGCATGGCGCGGGCGTCGGCGTAGCGGGCGGTGATTTTGAACTGATCACCGATGGCAGCAAGGCGCGCTGGATTGGTGTCGCAGATTGCGACGATGTCAGCGCCGTGGGCGTCTGTCCAGCCGTGCATCTGGTTGACGGCGAAAAAACCACAGCCGATGAGTGTGCCGCGAAGATTGGTCATGGTTGCCTTGTCGCTTTTGGAGGCTTCCAAGTCAATGCATCTCGAAATGGTCTTGCAGCAATATCTTTTTTTTGATATGTTGCAAGGCATGACTTGAACGGTTTTGGCGCTGAATCGTGTGGTAGAGCGGGAAATCGCTGTACTTCCTGCGGATATGCATGCGCGGTTTGCGCGTTATTCCATGACTGTGGAAACTCACGGTTTCGATGCCCTTGCCGCGAGATGCTGTCAAAGATCTGGAGGGGCATTTATGGGAATTGCGTATCACCGGACGAGATGGAATCTCACGCGCGATTTACATGACTGCACAGGTGAAGCGGGTGATTGTGTTGCGCGTATTTGTGAAGAAGACGCAGAAAACACCCAAGGGTGAACTTGAACTGGCCCGGCAAAGGGCGAAGGATGTGAGATGAAAAAAATTTCTGATCTGCACAAGACATGGATGAAGGACCCGGAGTACCGGAAGGAGTATGATGCACTTGAAGAAGAGTTCGCGGTGGCGTCTGCGATGATTGCGGCAAGGACACGGGCGGGTTTGACTCAGGACGAATTGGCGGAGCGCATGAATACGCGGCAAAGCACGATTGCCCGGCTTGAAAGCGGCAAGTCCATGCCGTCGGGAAAAACGATGAAGAAGTTTGCCGAGGCTACGGGGAGCAGGTTGAGGATTGTGTTTGAAAAGGTTGTAAAAGGTAGAGCCGCTTGACAACTTGATGGCTTTTTCAGCTTCTCAGACAAACAATTTTTGCAACACTTCATCCAAATTTAAGCAAGTCTCAAAAGCAGTATGCTTTATCACTCGATGATCCGGACGTTCTGATTTCTTGCCTTTGGAGTCGCCTTTCGTATGTTTGGCGATAGGCAAATCTCTGATGTC
>JANNNG010000105.1:0-32764 GCA_031398425.1 Hyphomicrobiales bacterium
TCCCTGCAACGGCAACTTGGCATCACGTTCGTGTTTGTCACGCACGATCAGGGAGAAGCGCTTTCCATGGCTGATCGCGTTGCTGTGTTCAACGAAGGCCGCATTGTGCAGGTGGGCACACCTGAGGATATCTACGAGCGCCCGGCCAGCAAATTCGTGGCGCAGTTTGTGGGTTCATCCAATGTGCTGTCGCCAGAAGTGTCGAAAAGCCTGGGCGGCCCGGCCCGTTGGGTCAGCCTGCGCCCGGAACGCATCAGCATTGGTGCGCAAGCTGGTATCGCTGGCACACATTATGCGGTCGCTACGGGGCATGTGACATCCACCCAGTATCAAGGGTCGCTGTCGAAACTGCACGTGATGCTGAAGAGTGGCGAAACCCTTGTTGCGGCCGTGCCTGCCCAGACTTTTTCCGGCTCGGACATTATCACGCTGTCGTGGGCGAAAAATGCCATGCATGTGCTGGACGCCGAGGCATGACGGCGATTTCAGACTGGCTGTTCCGGAAGCCGAAGCACTTTCTGTTTCTGCTGTTTCTGCCGCCCTTGCTTTGGCTCGGCATCATCTATCTGGGGTCGCTATTTCTCATGCTGTCCCAAGCCGTTTTTGCGATTGATGATTTCTCTGGCTTGGTTGTTTACGAGCCAACGTTTTCCACGATTGCGCAACTGTTCCAACCTGCCAACTACGACATCATCATCCGCACCATCGTGATGGCTGCGGCAGTCACAATCGCTTCGGCAATCATCGCTTATCCCCTCGCCTATTTCGCCGCTTGCTACGCCAGGGGAAAATGGAAGGCCGTCTTCTACCTTCTGATCATGCTGCCGCTATGGTCCAGCTACCTGGTGAAAGTCTATTCGTGGAAGCTCATTCTTGCCCGAGAAGGCATCATCTTTTGGGCCGCATCAAAGTTGAACCTGAGTTGGGCGTTGGAGAGCTTGCTGCTGGTGCCAGTCATTGGCGGACCATCACTGTCAACAAGTTACTTAGGCACCTTCATCGTCTTTGTGTACATCTGGTTGCCCTACATGATCTTGCCCACACAGGCCGCCTTGGAGCGCGTACCAACAAACCTGATCGAAGCATCTGCTGATCTTGGCGGCAACCCTGCACAAACCTTCCGTCATGTCCTGTGGCCCCTTGCCTTGCCCGGCCTGGTGGCAGGATCGATTTTCACCTTCTCACTCACACTGGGTGATTATATTATTCCGCAGGTCATCGGGGGTTCGCAGCAGTTTCTTGGCAATGTGGTTTACCTGCAGCACATCAAGGCGGGCAATCCGCCGTTAGCCGCCGCCTTCACCGTGGTGCCCATCGTGATCATGCTGGTTTATCTTTCCGTTGCAAAACGCATGGGAGCCTTCAATGCGCTCTGATGTGGCAACACGGCCCGCCTGGTGGCTGTCAGCCGCAACAATTGCGGCCTTGTTGTTCATTCATGTGCCTTTGCTGCTCATCATCGTCTATGCTTTTTCGGCCGACGTGTCGTTTCAGTTCCCGCCATCAGGTTACACCACACAATGGTTTGCCGTGGCATGGGAACGCGAGGATTTATGGGATGCCCTGTGGCTGTCATTCAAGGTGGCTGCCATCGCCACGCTGGTGGCGCTCGTGTTGGGCACGCTCGCCGCAGCGGCACTTTGGAAATCGCGTTTTTTCGGCAAGGATTATATCTCGCTGCTCTTCATCCTGCCGATTGCTCTTCCCGGCATCATCACTGGCATCGCCTTGCGGTCGGCCTTCAACGTGATGGATATTCCATTTTCCGTATGGACCGTCGTGTTAGGTCATGCCACGTTCTGCATGGTCGTTGTCTACAACAACGTCCTGGCGCGCTTTCGGCGCTTGTCTGGTTCGATGATCGAAGCGTCAATGGACCTGGGTGCCGATGGCTTTCAAACCTTCCGTTACGTCGTGTTGCCGCAAATCGGTTCCGCACTGCTGGCAGGCGGCATGCTGGCCTTCGCCTTGTCGTTTGATGAGGTGATCGTGACTGTTTTCACTAATGGACTTGAAAACAAGACACTGCCGATCTGGATTTATGACCAGATGTTCAAACCACGCGAACGACCCATCACCAACGTGGCTGCGGTGCTGGTCATGGTGATCACGCTGGTGCCAGTGTTCGCAGCCTATTACTTGACGCGCGATGCCGAGCACACCGGTGGTGCAGGCAAGTAGCAATGTGCCTCACTGCTCACCGCTCTTCGCGGGGAGGGGCCGGGGGTGAGGTCTCACAGCGCGAGTGATTTCAAGGTTTGTCGCATGCGGTGAAACCCCACCCCTGCCCCTCCCCATGAAGAATGGGGAGTGGTGAATGGTTTTGAAGGAATTGCGGTGACACCGAGGGAAATAACTCAGTCTTACTCCGCCGCTTTCATGTGCCGCTTGTTGCCCGCCAGACGTTCTTCAACAAGGTCGATCTTGTCCGCCAATTGTTCAAGGGCCGCTTCTGTTTTCGTCTGCTGCTTGGCCAGCACCTCAAGGTCTGGAACGGCAGGCTCGTCGGTTGCACCCACAAATCGGCTGAAAACCCAGTGAGTCAATCGGGCAAGATCATCCATCACGATGTAGAATGACGGCACAAACAAAAGGCTGAGGAACGTTGCGGCAATCAGACCACCGATCACAGCGATTGCCATGGGCGAGCGGAACTCGCCACCCTCACCAATGCCAAGGGCCGAAGGCAACATGCCGGCACCCATGGCGAGTGTCGTCATCACGATGGGTCGCGCGCGCTTGCGACCAGAGTCCACAATCGCATCAATCCGCGTCATGCCATGGCGCACCCGCTCCACCGCAAAGTCCACCAGCATGATGCCGTTCTTGGCCACGATACCGATCAGCATCAACATGCCGATGATGACAGGCATGGAGAAAGCGCGATCATTCAACAAAAGCGCAATGACGACGCCGCCGATCGACAGGGGCAAAGACAACAGAATGGCGAAGGGCTGGAAAATATTACCAAGCAGCAACACCAGAACACCCATCATCAGGATGATGCCTAGGCTGGCCGCCTTCAGGAATTCTCGATTGATATCACCCTGGATTTCCGCATCACCACCCTCCTGGATCTTCACACTAGCTGGGAAGTTCAACGCCTTGGCCACTTCGTTGATGCGGGTTGTTGCATCGCCAAGCTCATTGCCGGGCACGATATCAGCGCCGATGGTGGCCTGGCGCTGACGATTCAAACGCTTGATTGAACTGGGGCCCTGGCTGAACGTGACATCCGCCACTGACGACAAGGGAACATTCTGGCCCGCACTGGTGGTCATGCGCAGATTGGTGATGTCGCTGAAATTGGTACGCGCCGATTCTGGTGTTTGCACGCGGATCGGCAGCAGACGGTCACCTGCATTGAACTTTGCCAGCAGTGGATCAAAGTCACCGATCATGGCCACGCGCACGGCCTGCGAAATCTGCGAGGCCGTGATGCCAAGCTTTGCCGCTTCTTCCGTACGCGGAACAATCTTGACTTCCGGCCGCTCCAGCGCACCAATGCCCATGACCGAGCGAAGGATTGGCTCCTTGCGGAGTGCGGCTTCAAGGTCTCCCAGCGACTTCGCGAGGGCTTGCGGATCATTCGACAGCATGTTGAATTCAATTTCACGCGTGCCGCGTTCCGTGACCTTGTACCAGCGCACGTCAGGCAGATCGGCAAGCAGCGGCAACACAGCATTTTCCACGTCCCACTGGGGCGTTTCCCGGCCATTGGTATGCAATCTCGGAATGTCGACCGGAGACACCTTGTTGAACCCGCCAATGAACGCGTTGCCGATGCCGGTGTACAGACTGTGATCACGCTTGTTCAGATTGACGAAGATCGAAGCATAGCGCGATTCCTGGCTGCCTGTGGGCGATGCGCCACCCAGCACAAACACATGGCTCACATCCGTGTTCTTGCGAATCGTCTGCACCATCCCTTCCGTCACCTTGAGTGTTTCCTCAAGCCTGGACCCAGGTGGCAATTCCACGCCAAGCACAAAGCGCGATTCATCGCCACGTGGAATAAAGCCCGTTGGCAACAGCGGGATGAGCATGGTCGATCCGGCCAGGATCAAACCGGCAAGCACAATTGTTCCGTAACTCATGAGCCGCGGCTGAATGAGCCTGGGTTTTGAGCCGGGCGTTTCGTCAACCCCACGAGCAGAGAAGAACCGCCAGTCCTTGCCATGCCGGATGGCGGCAAGGATCACCATGATCACGGCCCCCAGAACGCCGCCCACCATGCCCAGCAACGATGCACCTGTTAATCCAGAACCGATCATTGCAACAATAGCGTTTGCGCTGGAAGCAAATCCCGTAAGCGCCATTATGATGTACAGCAACAATCCGGCAAAGAACATGAGTGCAAACACAAACCAGATAAGCTCTTTTGCATTTGAACGCGGATTGATGACTTCGATTTTCGGTGCCCAGTTCAAGACTTTCAGAACCTTGATATAGGCCCGCAAGATAGGTCCGGACTTCTCTTCCTCATGTCCATGCGAGCGCATGAAATAGGCCGAAAGCATGGGCGTGATCAAACGCGCCACCAGCAGCGAGAACAGCACCGACACCGCAACCGTCATGCCGAACTGTTTGAAATACTGTCCGACAATGCCACCCATGAAGGACACAGGCACAAAGACAGCGACAATCGTGAAGGTAATTGCGATGACCGCGAGGCCGATTTCATCGGCAGCGTCCATAGACGCGCGATAGGCCGATTTTCCCATGCGCATGTGGCGCGCAATGTTTTCTATTTCCACGATCGCATCGTCAACGAGGATACCCGTCGCCAATGTAATGCCGAGGAACGATACCAGGTTCAACGAAAAGCCCAGCATGTCCATGGCCCAGAATGTGGGAATGGCCGAAAGCGGCAAGGATACGGCGGAAATCAAGGTCGCGCGCCAATCGCGCAGGAAGATCAAGACAACGATGATCGCCAGAATGGCGCCTTCAATCAGCCCCTCCATGGCCGCCACGTAGTTTCCATAAATGGAAAACACCGTGTCATCGACCATGGTGAAGGTCACAGCATCATTGCCCTTGTCGAGTTCGGCAACTTTTGCCGATACGCGGTTTCCAACATCGACGGAACTGGCACCCTTTGCGCGGAATACCGAGAATGTCACGACCGGATCGCCATTGAAGCGGGCGAATGACTTGGGTTCTTCCGTGCTGTCGTTAATGGTTGCAAGGTCACGCAGCTTGATTTGGTTGCTTCCGGGAAGCGGAATCGTGATGTCCTTCAGGGCTTCAAGATCGCGCGCACCACCCAGTGTGCGAATGGCCTGTTCCGTACCGCCCACTTCGCTCTTGCCAGCGCCCGAATCCGAGTTGATTGCACTCAGTTGCGAGTTGACGTAGGCGGCAGTCAAACCCAGAGACTGCATCTTGCCCGGATCAAGATCAACCCGGATTTCACGGTCAGCACCACCATATCGGTCAACGCGGCCCACGCCGGGCAAGCCTTGCACCTGACGCTTTACAACATCATCCACATACCACGACAACTGCTCCAGCGTCATGCCGGGTGCCTTCACGGCATAGGTCTGGATCGACTGACCTTCGACATCAATCTTCTGCACAATCGGCTCATCAATGCCGCCAGGCAAGGAGGAGCGCACCTTTGCAACAGCATCCTTCACGTCTTCCAGCGCCTGGGCCGTTGGAACTTCAAGCCGGAATTCTATCGCAGTGACAGAGTTTCCGTCTGACATCGTCGAGGTGATGTTCTTGACGCCGGTGATGCTCGAAACGGAATCCTCTATGCGTTTGGTGATCTGCGACTCAAGCTCAGCCGGTGCAGCACCAGATTGCCCCACCGTGACGGCGATGACAGGCACGTCAATGTTGGGAAACTGCGTGATGGGCAAGCGAATGAAGGACTGAACGCCCAGCAACAACAGCACTGCGAACAACAGCACCGGCCCCACGGGATTCCTGATCGACCAAGCGGAAAAGTTCCAGTTCATGAGTTACTCTCAGTCTGCCTGTGTCACCACAACGGGGTTCACCACATCGCCCTGTCGCACGAAGCTGCCGGCACGCGCCACAAAGGTTTCCCCTGGTGCCACGCCATCGGTGATTTCGATTTCGGTGGTACTCACGAGTCCGGTGATGACCTTGCGCACCTCAACCTTGCCGTCCTTCACAATCTGCACCGTCGGGCCGTCTTCGCCGAAAGTCACAGCTGTCAACGGCAGTGCCACGCCCTCGCCTGCCGCCAGCGAAATCGTGGCGCGGCCAAAGGCACCGAGCGGCACACGCACACCGGCTGCCAATTTTATATGAGCCTTGCCCATGCGGGTCGCCTGGTCGACCTCGGGAGAGATCAACGACACATCACCAAGCAAGGCCTTGTCATAACCGTTGACGGCGATACTGGCCTTTTGCCCGACTTTCACCTTTGGCAAATCCGACTCCGGCACCTCTGCCACAAGTTTCACCTGGTTCTTGGCAACAATGTTGAACATCGCTCCACCGCCCGGATTTGAAATCGTGCCATATTCAACCATTCTGCTGCTGATGTAGCCATCCACCGGAGCTTTCAGCTCCGTGCGGGCCTTGCGCAGTTCCATTTCCTTGCGTGCGGCCTCGATGCCCTGCCGGTCTGCTTCCGCAGCAACCAGACTGAGTTCAGCTGCATCATATTGCGCGGCAGCCGTGTCATAGCTGGCCTGGCGTTGATCAAACTGTTCAACTGTACTGACACCTGTCGAGCGCAACTTTTTTGTCCGGTTCAAATCAGACTGCGCCCTGTCCTTGCCAATCTTGGCTTGCTCAATCTGGTTTTTGGCTTGCAGAATGGCGGCGTCATTGCGGGCCAGGCTGGCGGAATTCTGCGCGAGCTGAATGTCGACGTCGTTGGAGTCAAGCCTGAGCAACACCTGCCCCTCGGTCACCGTGTCGCCTTCTTCAGCCTTGATTTCCACAACGGCGTAGCCGCTGACAAGCGGCACCACCAGAACATTGGCCCCTGCGCCAAAACTGCCCGTTACAACGAGCTCTTCGGCAATTTTCTTCTTGCTGGCCACCATGACAGAGATGGTGGGCGCACCATTGGCAACAGCAGGTGTGGCAATCACAGGTGTGGCCGCTGCCTCACCTTTCGCAGACTGGGCAAGCGCCGTGCCGTTCAACAAGCTTGCAATCAAAGCCGTCGTATAAAAAATCGTCCGCATGTTGAAAACTTCCCTCATTCCGCTGCCTGTTTTGCATTGACCACCAGCATCTCCGCCAGCTTTTGTTCCAGATATGTGACACCCGCTGTCAGCACTGCCTCGCCATAGCCCATGACAAAATGATGTGCAGGGTCGCCCCCGGTTTCTTTGCGGCACTCGTCGATATTCCCGAGATCCGCTCGCAAATCGGACAATTGTTTCTCGATAGCTGCTATACGGTGCTCGGGGGTGATATGGTGCTGCAACAGCATGATAAAAAGAAATTCGGACTTGTACTTGTCCTGTGCCGGCAGAACCGACAACGCCTTCTTCAGCGCGGCCACACCCGAAGGCGCAATTGAATAGATCTTCTTGTCGGGCCGACCAGACTGTTCTTCTTCCCGCACTGACACCAGGCCTTCAACGGCCAACTGGTTCAAGGCGGGATAGATTGAACCATAGCTCGCCTCAAGGAAGTGGCAAAAAAGTCCATCTTCAAAGTCTTTCTTAATCTCATAGCCAGTTGCCTCACGCAGCGAAAGGTATCCGAGACAGAGGGTGCGAACATTCAAGACAATGCAACTCCGGTATATTCTGGTTCGATATATATCGCTTTAGCGGAACCCGACTCAATGGTCAAATACTCATGCAAGAAAATTCCGCCACCACGCACGAAAATCGCAGCAACTTTTGCGCACACTCAAGCGGCACTCTGGCGTTTTCCGCTGAAAACGCGCCGCAGATTGCGGAATTCCCGGCTTTGTATCACTTGTAATCGTGTCCGCTATTCATTATTGCTCTTCACAAGTGGCCGACATGAGCCACAGGAATGGCGCATATGCGTCGGCAACATGAGGGGGCGCCATGGAGTATTTCCTCCAGCAGGTCATCAATGGACTTACCTTGGGGTCCATCTACGGTTTGATCGCCATTGGTTACACCATGGTCTACGGCATCATCGGCATGATCAACTTCGCCCACGGCGATATTTTTACCGTCGGCGCTTTCATGGCTCTGATCGTTTTTCTGGCGATCACCTCATTCTTCAACGGCATTCCCGTGGCACTCATCTTGCTCGCAATGATGATCGTCGCAATCCTTCTGACCAGCCTGTGGAACTGGACCATTGAGCGCATTGCCTATCGGCCCCTGCGCGGTTCGTTTCGCCTTGCCCCATTGATCACGGCCATTGGCATGTCCATTGCGCTGTCGAATTTCCTGCAAGTATCGCAGGGTCCTCGCAACAAACCCATTCCAGCACTGGTTTCCGGTAACGTCATGCTGATGGAGAATGTGCAGATTTCCTGGAAACAGATTCTCATTGTTGTCGTCACCGTAACATTGCTGGCCGTATTCTGGTATATCGTTCACAAGACCCCGCTGGGCCGCGCTCAACGCGCCTGTGAGCAAGACCGGAAGATGGCAGCACTTCTGGGCGTTGATGTCGACAAGACGATATCGATCACCTTCATCATGGGTGCCGCACTCGCTGCGGTGGCTGGCACGCTCTACCTCAGCTACTATGGCGTCATTGTCTTTACTGACGGGTTCGTTCCGGGCGTCAAGGCCTTTACAGCGGCGGTTCTGGGCGGCATTGGCTCACTTCCCGGCGCTGTATTGGGTGGCTTGTTGATTGGCCTGATCGAAGCCCTGTGGTCTGCCTATTTTTCGATCGACTATAAAGACGTCGCCGCCTTCGCCATTCTGGCCATTGTACTGATCTTCATGCCGTCGGGCATTCTCGGCCGCCCCGAAGTGGAAAAGGTCTGAACCATGTCCGCTGCTCCCGAAAACAACATGCAAAACGCACTTCGCGATTCACTCTACGCTGGCCTTATCGCGCTCGGACTCTTCGTGCTGCTCATCGGCTTCAAGACCGATCAGAACATCCGCAATGAACTGATCCTGGTGCAGCGATGGGGCACCCTGGCCCTCATCGTTGGCGCTGCCATGATTTTCCGTTTCGTGATGGTGGCCTATGTGGCACCCGCACGCGCCGCAAGCAAAGCCGCGAAAGATGCTGTGAAGGGTGATGCTGATGCTCCCGTCAGTTGGTTGCGCGCCAACCGCGCCAAGTTGGTTCTTGCGTTCCTGCTCCTTTATCCACCCATCATCCTGCTGCTTGTCGGCGTCAACGGGTCACTCAAATGGGTGGACAATTTCGGCGTCCAGATTCTGATCTACGTCATGCTGGCCTGGGGCTTGAACATTGTGGTGGGACTCGCTGGATTGCTGGATCTGGGTTACGTTGCATTTTATGCAGTGGGCGCCTATTCCTATGCACTGCTTTCTGCAAACTTCGGGTTGTCGTTCTGGATTCTTCTGCCGCTTGCAGGCATACTCGCTGGTTTCTGGGGAGTCATACTCGGCTTTCCCGTGCTGCGCCTGCGCGGTGACTATCTCGCCATTGTCACACTGGCCTTCGGTGAAATCATCCGTCTCGTCCTAATCAACTGGACAGCCGTCACGCAAGGCACATTCGGTGTGTCAGGCATCGCCAAAGCGACGCTGTTTGGTGTTTATGAATTCAATGCCAGCGATACGGGCTTTGCGGCCGTCTTTGGTCTGACGCCGTCTTCAGCCTATTACAAGATCTTCCTCTATTACCTCATCCTTGCCCTCGTGCTGCTCACTGGCTTCGTGACGATGAAACTGCGCCGCCTTCCCATTGGCCGCGCCTGGGAAGCGCTTCGCGAAGATGAAATCGCCTGCCGGTCCCTCGGCATCAACACAACGACGACAAAACTCACGGCCTTCGCCATTGGTGCCATGTTCGGCGGTTTCGCAGGAGCGTTCTTTGCCGTGCGTCAAGGCTTTGTGTCACCGGAAAGTTTTGTGTTCCTCGAGTCAGCCGTCATCCTCGCCATTGTTGTCCTGGGCGGCATGGGGTCGCTCGGTGGCATCGCAGTTGCAGCAGTTGTCATGGTGGGCGGCACGGAACTCTTGCGTCAACTTGATTTCCTCAAGGAAATCTTTGGCAAGGACTTCACGCCCGAACTCTACCGTATGCTGATTTTCGGAATAGCGATGGTGGTGGTAATGCTTTACAAGCCGCGTGGTTTTGTGGGCACACGCGAACCCACAGCCTTCCTGCATGCCGATCACAAGGCCATATCCGGTGCATTCTCGAAGGAAGGTCACGGTTAAGATGACCAGTAACTCGTCCGACGCCATCCTCCAGGTGGACCACGTCTCCATGATCTTTGGTGGCCTTGTCGCCGTCAATGATCTGAGCTTTGAAGCCAAGCGTGGCGATATCACCGCCCTGATCGGCCCCAATGGTGCAGGCAAGACCACGGTGTTCAACTGTATCACAGGTTTCTACAAGCCCACCTCCGGCATGATGAAAATGATCAGGCGTGACGCAAAGGAGTTTCTGCTGGAGCGCATGCCGGATTTTGAAGTCAATCGCAAAGCCAAGGTGGCGCGCACCTTCCAGAACATCAGGCTGTTTTCTGGTCTTACCTTGCTTGAGAACCTGCTTGTTGCCCAGCACACCCCCTTGATGAAGGCTTCGGGCTACACGATCGGCGGTTTATTCAATCTGCCCACCTATAAACAAACTGAACAAGCTTCCATGCACAAGGCCAGGGAGTGGCTTGAGCGGATCGGCCTCGTCGACCGCGCTGACCGTCCAGCTGGCGACCTGCCCTACGGTGCACAACGCCGTCTCGAAATCGCCCGTGCCATGTGCACCGATCCCGAATTGCTGTGCCTGGATGAACCGGCCGCTGGCCTCAACCCCCGCGAGTCACACGAACTCAACACCTTGCTGAAAGACATACGCCGCGATACTGGAACGTCGATCCTTCTCATCGAACATGACATGTCTGTCGTCATGGGCATTTCGGACCACGTGGTCGTGCTCGAATATGGCACCAAGATTTCCGACGGCAACGCCGACCACGTAAAAAATGATCCAAAGGTGATCGCAGCCTATCTCGGCGTGGATGAAGAAGAAGCCGCAGCCGTTGTCGCAACGCCGCTGACCGAATTGCCGAAGCTGGCTCCCGTGGTGGCACAACTGGTATCAACTCCTGACGCCCCCATCAAACCGGCAAAACCTTCTCCAGTTGTCCTTCCAAAAGCAAAACCCGCGCCGACCCAGAAAGACGATCTCAAGCGCATCAAGGGCATCGGTCCCGTGAACGAACGCAAGCTGAACAAGCATGGCGTTACCACTTTCTCGCAAATTGCGGCTTGGAAAAAAGCCGACATCGTGGAGGCCGAACGTTATCTTGAATTCGATGGTCGCATTGCCCGGGAAGACTGGGTGGGACAATCGAGAAAGTTTGCCCGCGAAGCCGCAAGCAGCAAGGGGCGCAAATAATGGAGAGCCGAAATCCCTTGCTGCAGGTGCGCGGCATCCAGACCTTCTACGGCAATATTCAAGCCCTCAAGGGTATCGACCTGGATGTATTCAAAGGCGAGATCGTCGCAATGATTGGCGCCAATGGTGCTGGCAAATCGACCCTGATGATGACCATCTGCGGCAGCCCGCAAGCCCGCACGGGCAGCATCACCTTCGACGGTCAAGACATCACCAAGCTGCCCACCCACGAGATTGCCCGCTTGCGCATCGCCCAATCCCCCGAAGGCCGCCGTATTTTTGGCCGCATGACGGTGCGCGAAAATCTTCAAATGGGGGCCAGCCTGGATAATCTGAAACACTATGAAGAAGACGTGGAAGAGATATTCAAACTGTTTCCCCGTTTGAAGGAACGCATCACCCAACGTGGCGGCACGTTGTCGGGCGGCGAACAGCAGATGCTGTCCATTGGTCGCGCCCTCATGGCCCGCCCCAAGCTGCTTCTGCTGGATGAGCCATCGCTGGGCCTCGCACCCATCATCGTGAAACAGATTTTTGATGCCATTCGCGTGCTTAATCAAACCAAGGGCCTGACCGTCTTCCTGGTCGAGCAAAATGCCTTTGCTGCGCTTAAGCTTGCGACGCGGGGCTATGTCATGGTCAACGGCGTGATCACCATGAGCGGCACGGGCAGACAGCTGCTGGCCAACCCTGAGGTCCGCGCGGCCTATCTTGAGGGCGGTGGACATTGAAGGAGAGCTTGCCGTGCTAATCGATATCTTTTCGGGCCACGCTTTTGCGGGCGAATATGTGTTCATGCTGCTTTGCATGGGTGCTGCCTGGATGACGGGGCGTTCCATTGCCAACGACTGGAAGCCCGTATGGAATCTTGTGCTGGCAGTGCTTGGCCTGGGCCTTGGCGCACGTTTCCTGCATTTCGCCCTCTACGAAGCACAGTTCATCAGCCTGAGCCGCTATCTGGTGGATACTGCTGTTCTCGCCATCGTCGCTTGGCTCGGCTATCAGTTCACCCGGACCAATCAAATGACCCGCCAATATCATTGGCTTTATGAAAAGGCCTCACCCCTCAGCTGGAGAGCCAAAAGCTGACTTAACCAATTCGTCTGATCCCCAGAGAATGCTGGCATTCTTGACAGGATTCAGCGTGACATTTGCTGAAAAATCGGCAAATCTTGTTCCCAAGTGGCCTTCAACAGAAAGGCCGCGAAGGGACAATCTCTAAGACCCTCAATCTCACACACAGGGAGTTGTGAAATGAAGAAAATTCTTATGTCGGGCCTTGCCCTCACGGCCATGCTGGCTGTTTCGGGCGCTGCCTGGGCTGATATACTCATCGGCGTTGCCGGTCCTCTCACGGGTCCAAACGCAGCGTTTGGTGCCCAGCTCCAGAAAGGTGCTGAACAAGCTGCTGCCGATATCAATGCCGCTGGTGGCATCAATGGCGAAATGATCAAGTTGACATACGGCGACGACGTGTCGGATGCCAAGCAAGGCGTGTCCGTTGCCAACAAGTTTGTGGCAGATGGCGTGAAATACGTGGTCGGTCACTTCAACTCGGGGGTCACCATTCCAGCTTCTGACGTTTACGCTGAGAACGGCGTTCTGGTGATCACACCATCAGCCACAAACCCAAAGCTCACCGAGCGTGGCCTGTGGAACACTTTCCGCACCTGCGGTCGTGATGATCAGCAGGGTGCAGTGGCCGGTGCTTACATTGCTGCCAACTTCAAGGATGCCAAGGTTGCCGTTCTGCATGACAAGACGCCTTACGGCCAAGGTCTTGCCGACGAAACCAAGAAATCCGCAAATGGCGCTGGCGTCACCGAAACCGTCTACGAAGGCGTCAACGTGGGTGATAAGGACTTCTCGGCCCTGATCACCAAGATGAAGGATGCCGGCGTCACATTCGTGTACTTCGGTGGCCTCCACACGGAGTTCGGCTTGCTGAAACGTCAGGCTGCTGATGCTGGCCTCAACGCCACCTTCATGTCCGGCGACGGCATCGTGTCGAACGAACTGGCCTCGATTGCAGGTCCAGCCGTTGAAGGCACACTGATGACGTTTGCTCCAGACCCACGCAAGAACCCCAACGCTGCGGACATCGTGAAGAAGTTCCGTGACGCTGGCTTCGAGCCTGAAGCCTACACACTTTACAGCTACGCTGCCTTGCAGATTGTTGCAGCTGCTGCAATCAAGGTCGGAAAGTCCGATGATGCCAAGGCCGTGGCCGACGAAATCAAGAAGTCTGGTCCATGGAAGACCGCCATTGGCGATATCGGCTATGATGCCAAGGGCGACATCACCCGCCCTGACTATGTGCTTTACACCTGGAAGAAGCAGGCTGATGGCACCTTCACATACATTGAAAACGGCATGTAATCTTGCCATTCGGTTCGCCGAAACCACCGCCGGGAGAAATCCCGGCGGTTTTTTCTTGGGTGTTTTCTTGGGGCCTTGCGATTGCCACGCCTCCACCATAACTTGCGGCACCTTTCAATCCGGGAGTCGTTCTTGCGCCTGATCATCGCCCTGCTCTGCGGAATTGGTTTCGCCAGCCCCTCGCAGGCCGATATTCTCGTGGGTGTTGCAGGCCCCCTGAGCGGACAGAATGCAGCTTTCGGCAATGAACTTCGCGTCGGCGTAACCGCTGCCATCTCTGCCATCAATGCGACAGGCGGCATCAATGGCGAAAAGCTTGCGCTTGCGGAGGGCGACGATGCCTGCGATTCCAAACGCGCCGTTGATGTGGCCAAGACCTTCACAACCAGGGATGTGCGCCTCGTTGTCGGGCACTTTTGTTCCAGTGCCACCCTCGCCGCCGCCCCCACCTATGCGGCCGCAGGCACGTTGGTGATCACACCGTCTGCCACCGCTCCCGACGTCACAGGCAAAGGCCTGTGGAACCTGTTTCGCCTGACGGGGCGTGATGACTTGCAGGCCGATCTGGCGGTGGCAAAAATCAAGGAAGCTGGCGAGGCGTCTGAAGTTCTGCTGTTTACTGATCAGCAATCCGATACGGCACCACTGGCCAAACGATTCACCACCGCCTTGCCAACTGCAAAGACGATCAACGTGAAAGCGGGAACTCCAAAGCTGCCAGACGATGCCAGCGTGCTTACGGCCTCAGCGGCCTATCTGGCCCTGCAATCCACCGATGCCGGTTTGGTTGCCGCTGCAATCAAAAAACTCAATCCGACCATTGCGCTGTTTGGTCCCGACTGGTTGCAATCTGAAGCCTATGGCACAAGGGCAGGCGACGCTGCCAATGGAACCCGGCTCAGCTTTTTACAGGACCCCGTGGTAGTCGCTGATCCAAGGCGCTTGACCGCACTGCCGTCCACCGAAGGAGCTACGCTGGCCGCCTATGCTGTCGTAGAAGCGTTCATTGCAGCGGCCAAAGCGCGAAACGTCAATGACAGCCGCGCCATGGCGGCCTGGCTGTCAGCTGGCAGCGATATCCCCACGATCATCGGCACCATTCGCTTCAATGCCACAGGCGATCTGCAACAACAGCCCTATGTCTGGTTGAAATGGCAGGGGGGCGTTCTGGTGCCCGACAGCAATACGCCATAAGGAAACGAGATGCGCCTGCTGATTGCCTTCTGCCTTTTTATCACCATCTCGACAGCTTTCGCAGCCGACGGAGCAAAGTTTCGTGCCATCGGTTTTTCCCCTGACAGCCGCTATTTCGCTTTTGAACAGTATGGCGTGCAAGACGGATCGGGCTTCAGCTATGCCGACATTTTCGTGCTCGACATCGGACAAGATGATTGGGTGAAGGGCACACCGATCAAGACGCTGCTGGAAGACGAAAACGCCTTGGTTGCGGCGGTACGCGCAAAGGCCAAGCAGACAGCGAACGAGGTTCTGCGAGCTACAGGTATTTCGGTCGATGCGGAAATTCTGGCTTCAAACCCCTTTACCGAGGTTGTGTTTGACCGCAGCAAATTGAGCTTCCATGATCACTACAACCATTCCATGGGCATCTACGGCAACGTCGATGATCAGGGGACATGGACACTCATCGCATCAGCCATCAAGGTTCCGCTTCCCTCCGATTGCGAAGCTGATATTGGCGTCGTCGGTTACAAACTCGAACTCAGGAACAACAAAAGTGGTCAAGCAACACTTCTGCACGAAGATAAATCATTGCCGAAATCGCGCTTCTGCGCAGTTGGCTATGACATAGAAGCCATCGTGCAGCCCGCAGGCGGGGCTGAAAACGGGCAGTTGGTCGCCATCATCGGCGTCTCTCGCCGGGGCTTTGAAGGCGCAGACCGCCGCTTCATCGCAGTGCCGTTCAAGTTCAATTGAAGCCGTGTTTGCGACTGGCAAGGCCTTTTCACATTTGCTAAGCCATTCACAACACAAGGCTTTGAGATGATCCCCCGCTATTCCAACAAAGACATGACCCAGATCTGGGAACCCCAGACACGCTTCAGAATATGGTTTGAGATCGAGGCCCATGCTGCTGACAAGATGGCGGAATTGGGAATTGTACCCAAGGAGGCCGCGCGGGTGATCTGGGAAAAAGGCGGCAGCGCCGTGTTCGATGTGGCCCGCATCGACGAAATCGAGGCGGTTACCAAACATGACGTGATCGCCTTCCTGACTCACCTCTCGGAAATTGTGGGGCCTGAGGCCCGTTTTGTGCACCAGGGCATGACGTCATCTGACGTGTTGGACACCACCTTCAACATCCAGCTTACCCGTGCTGCCGACTTGTTGCTGAAAGACCTCGACGCACTGCTGGCCGCCCTCGAACGCCGCGCCTTCGAACACAAAATGACGGTCTGCATTGGCCGCAGCCACGGTATCCATGCAGAACCTATCACTTTCGGTTTGAAATTGGCCTACGCCCATGCCGAATTCCAGCGCGCAAAACAGCGTCTCATTTTCGCTCGCGAGGATGTGGCCACCTGCGCCATCTCGGGTGCAGTTGGCACCTTTGCGAATATTGATCCGTCGGTTGAAGTTCACGTTGCAGAAAAACTAGGCCTCAGTGTGGAGCCGGTTTCAACCCAGGTCATCCCGCGGGATCGCCACGCCATGTTCTTTGCCGTGCTCGCCGTAATCGCTTCATCAGTTGAGCGTTTAGCCACGGAAATCAGGCACTTGCAACGCACAGAGGTTCTGGAAGCTGAGGAGTATTTTGCGCCCGGCCAGAAGGGTTCGTCCGCCATGCCGCACAAGCGCAACCCGGTGCTGACTGAAAATCTCACCGGGCTTGCGCGTCTTGTGCGGTCGGCTGTCATACCCGCCATGGAGAACGTCGCACTGTGGCACGAGCGCGATATATCCCACTCTTCCGTCGAACGCGGCATCGGGCCCGACGCTACGGTGCATCTGGATTTTGCGCTGCGCCGCCTGACGGGTGTCATCGACAAACTGCTGGTCTACCCCGAAAACATGAAAAAAAACATGGACCGCCTCGGTGGCCTCATTCACTCGCAACGCATTCTGCTGGCCCTTACGCAAAAGGGAATGTCGCGTGAAGACTCCTATGCCGCCGTGCAACGCAACGTCATGCCGGTCTGGCGCGGTGAAGGTCAATTCCTGCCGCTGCTGAAAGTCGACAAGGACGTATCCAGATTGATGACCGATGCCGAACTCGAAGCGCTGTTTGATCTGGGCTATCATACCAAACACGTGGACACAATTTTCCAGCGCGTGTTCGGAAGGTCATAAATCATGCTGCAGCAACAAGACATCCCACTGATCACAGTCACTGCAGAGCTCGCAGCGTTTTGCGCCAGCGTTGCGAGCGACAGTTACATCACCGTCGATACCGAATTCCTGCGCGAAACCACTTATTATCCCAAGCTTTGCCTGATCCAGATTGCAGGTGCCAAGGCCACCGCGCTGATTGACCCCTTGGCCGCTGGCCTCTCACTGCAACCGTTTTACGACCTGATGGCCAACGCTGCTGTTTTGAAAGTTTTTCACGCCGCCACGCAGGACATCGAAATTCTCGTCAACATGGCAAATCTCGTGCCTACACCGGTGTTCGACACGCAAATTGCTGCCATGGTCTGCAGCTTTGGCGATCAGGTGGGTTATGAGGCTATCGTACGCAAACTGGTGGGCGCACAAATCGACAAGTCGTCGCAGTTCACCGACTGGTCACGCCGTCCCCTCACCCACAAGCAGATGGCCTATGCCCTGTCGGATGTGACCCACCTTCGCGTCGTCTATGAAAAACTTCAGGCGCAGATCGATGCTGAAAATCGAAATGATTGGCTGGAGGGGGAACTTGCGGACTTGGCCGACGTCAGAAATTATCGCGTTGATCCTGAGCAAAGCTGGCGCCGCATCAAGGCGCGCATTCAATCGAAGAAGCAGCAGGCCGTATTGATGTCAGTCGCGGCATGGCGTGAAAACGAGGCCCAGAACAAGAATGTGCCCCGGGGCCGCATCCTGAAAGATGATGCCGTGGCCGAAATTGCCATTCAGATGCCGCAGACAACCGAGGCCATGCAGCAGCTGCGGTTGTTGCCGCGCGGTTCAGCAGACTCAAGCATCGGCAAGGGCATCCTGGTCGCTGTGAAAGAAGCCCTCGCCCGCGACTCCGCTACTGTTCCCTCACCCAAGGGCCGCAGCGATGAAATGACCGGGCCCCAGGAAGCCGCAGCGGAGGTGCTCAAACTCGCGCTTAAAATCGTCAGCGAAAATGCGGGTGTTGCTCCCAAACTACTGGCGTCCAGCGCCGACATAGACGCCATTGCAATGTCCGATGAAGCAAATGTGCCCGCCATGCACGGTTGGCGCCGGGAAGTCTTCGGCAACGTGGCAATCGCCTTGAAAAACGGTACAGCGTCCATCAGGCTGGAGAAAGGCCGGGCCAAAGTCGTTCTGTGAATGGCACACCTTCCCACTCCTGCTGATCTCCGCTCTGCTCCTCGCAAGGAGGGGCCGCGATTGCGGTCTGAGATCGCGTGAGATTTCAGAATTCCCTCTCCGGCATCGCTGACGCGATGCCACTTCTCCTGCAAGCGGGCGAGGATACACTTTCCTCGCCCGCTTGCGGGAGAGGTGGCAGGCGCGCAAGCGACTGACGGAAAGGGGCCGGGAGGGGTGTCGCTTCTGATGGGAAATCACCAACTCGGCATGCACTTGGCCGGAAGGCCCGGTGTCGGCGTCACCTTGCCCTTCCTGCTCCACTGGCCCACGTCACCTGACTTCATGCGGTTGAAATCAAAGCGGGCCATTTCCCGGCCATTGAACTTCCAGCCCTTGCAGAATGTCGTACGCTGTTGCACCAGGCTCCAGTTGCCGCTGGATTGAAATTCCTTCGACTGTGGCCAGCCCGTTGACATGGCAAGCCAGCAGAATTCAGCACGCTTTTTTCTGAGCAGATGTTTGCACACCATGCCGCTGCCATAGGCGCCGACCCGGTAGCGTCCATCAGCTTTCATCACACGGTTCACTTCTGCAAAGTAGTGATCCACAAACGGCAGCATATCTGCTGCGTTGATGGCATCCGCGTTTTTGCGGAATGCGCTGCGATGATATTTCCTGAAGCGCTCGTAAAACTTGATGTGCTTGCGGAAAGAGGGATCGGCTTTCAGCAGCCGCGATTTGCGCGACGCCGATACGGAACTGCCTCTGTTGACGCGCCATTCAAAAACTGAGTCCTTTATGGTCTGATCAACACCATCCACCGCAAAGTAAATTGCCGAACCCGGAGGCTGCCCATTGGCAGCTGCGAGTTCGAGTGCTTCGTGCGCATCTCGCGCGCCTCGGCTTTTGTCGAGAAACGTTTCGGGATCAGAATTCTCATGCTGGAAAATGGTGAGGATGCTGAAGCCAGCAGCGATGATGGCATCCGACTCTTTGGGAAACAGTGACTTGCACGTGGTGTCGGCGTCCACCCAATCATAGTAGCGGGCAATGGTTTTCACACCGATGGCCTTGAAAGCTTCAAGGCCGCTCCGGCCGGTCGCTGTCTTGATCGTGGTCACCGGCTGCGAAAGATCAACCGCGGGAAATTCCCGGTGGCTATTGCAGGTGGGAGCGGCCGACACTTTTGCTGTGGAAAGCAATATGGCTGCCAGAAGAAATGTTGCGTAATATGACATGAATCACCCTGCCCCCACAGGTTGAGATTCGGTTGTCATAGAGCCTTTTCGGCAAGGCGTCCATCACGGCTTCCGGAGAGGTCCTTTCAACCCTCGCCTTCATCGGTATTCAATTCGCCAATAATCTCCTCGAAGTCCTTGGCCTCACGGAAATTCTTGTAGACAGAGGCAAACCGCACGTAGGCCACGTCATCGAGATTGCGCAGACCCTCCATGACCAATTCGCCCACCTGTTCCGACTTGATTTCGCTTTCGCCCAGGCTTTCAAGCTGTCGCACGATGCCGGAGACCATGCGTTCCACGCGTTCAGCTTCGACTGGACGTTTGCGCAGGGCAATTGATATGGATCTCGCAAGTTTGTCGCGATCAAAAGGTGTGCGGCGCCCCGACCGCTTCACTACCATCAACTCACGCAGCTGAACGCGCTCGAAAGTGGTGAAGCGACCACCGCAATCCACACAGATGCGGCGGCGGCGGATGGCGGAATTGTCCTCCGTGGCGCGGGAATCCTTCACTTGCGTGTCGCCATTGCCACAGAAGGGGCAGCGCATGATCCCCTGACCTCAACTGTAGATCGGAAATTTTTTGGTGAGGGCGAGAACCTTGCTTTTAACGGCTTTCTCGACCTTGGCATTGCCGTCTTCGCCATGCTTCGACAGCCCATCCAAAACTTCAATGATGAGATTTCCCACGAGCCTGAACTCCGCTTCGCCAAACCCGCGTGTGGTTCCGGCTGGCGAGCCCAGACGAATGCCTGATGTGATGGTGAAGGGTGCTGGGTCGAAGGGGATGCTGTTCTTGTTGCAGGTGATGAAGGCGCGGCCCAAGGCTTTTTCGGCGTCCTTGCCGCCGATGGCTTTTTTACGAAGGTCTACGAGCATCAGATGCGTATCCGTGCCGCCCGACGTGATGTCGCAACCGCCTTCCACCATGGTGGCGGCCAGGGCTTTCGCATTCCTGGCCACCTGGGCCGCGTATTTCTTGAACGCTGGTTTCAGAGCTTCGCCGAAGGCCACGGCTTTTGCTGCAATCACATGTTCCAGCGGACCGCCGATGATGCCGGGGAAAATCGCGGAGTTGATTTTCTTTCCCAACTCGACATCGTTGGATAGGATCAAGCCGCCGCGGGGTCCGCGCAGAGTCTTGTGAGTTGTTGTGGTGACAACATGGGCATGTTCAACCGGATTAGGGTGAACGCCGCCCGCTACGAGACCTGCAAAATGCGCCATGTCTACAAAGAGATAGGCACCTACGCTATCGGCGATTTCGCGGAAACGCTTAAAGTCGAGAATGCGCGGATAGGCTGAACCACCGGCGATGATCAATTTTGGCTTCACCTCCAGGGCCTGTTTTGCCACCGCATCGTAGTCGATCTGGTGATTGTCCTCGCGCACTTTGTAGGACGCGACCTTGAACCATTTGCCGGACTGGTTGACAGGTGAACCATGAGTCAAATGACCACCGCAAGCAAGGTCCAGCCCCATGAAGGTGTCGCCGGGTTGCAGGAGCGCAAAGAATACACCCTGGTTGGCTGTGGCGCCCGAATGGGGTTGCACGTTGGCAAAGTTGGCACCGAACAATTGCTTGGCCCGGTCAATGGCCAGTTGCTCTGAGACGTCGACAAACTGGCAACCACCGTAGTAACGGCGGCCCGGATAGCCTTCGGCGTATTTGTTGGTCATGACCGACCCCTGTGCTTCCAGCACGGCGCGGGAGACGATGTTCTCGGAGGCGATCAGTTCGATCTCGTTCTGCTGACGCAATAATTCGGACTGGATGGCCTTGGCAATTTTCGGATCAGCCTTGGCGAGCTTGTCCTTGAAGAAACCGGGGAAAAGCGGTTTGGCTTTTTTGCCGGGCTTCTTTTTCACTGCTGGCTTCGCCATGGGAATCTCCAAAACAAAAGGAAGCCTGCTCTATACAGACTCCCGATGCCTGGTCCAGTTGCAAGATGGCGCATCGCCATCAGGGCTTGGCATCCACCTTCTTGACGTCCGGTTTTTTGACGGGTTGAACCTTACAGTTCTTGTCGGATTTGCAGGTATCGGCTGCTTTTTTGACTTCGTCCGCCGGTTTCTTTTGGGTCACTGGTGCTGTCGTCTTTTTCACATCCCCGGGGTTGGCAGCCGCCACTTTCTTCGTGGCTTTGTCATCCAGTTTTTTGGCTGAAACATCAGCATCCAAACTCTTTTCCTTGCCTGGCTTAGCTTTTTCCTTTGGGGGAACGACAACTGCGGCAGTCTCGACCTTTTTAATGTTGGTCTTCTTTTTAGTCGCCTTTTCAACTTTTTTAGCAGGCGTCTTGACGCTCTGTTTTTGATCCTTGCGGTAGGCTGCCCAATCAAAAAATCCTGCCCTTGGCTTCTTGCCGTCAAGCTTTTTGGTATCGCCAGACTTGGAAACGACTTTCGTCTTTGATACCGTCGCCCGCTTCTTCGAGCCAGACACCGGTTTCTTTATGATGAAGTCGCCACCACCGCTGCTTTCAGCTTCACGATCGAAAAAGTTTGTCGATTGTGGCTGCTTGCCTGGCTTGCGCAGACGAGAACCGAACAGGCCAAAGCCCTCCGCCTCATCGGCATCCACGGCGGCTGGTTTCCTGGGAACAGGTTTCAAGACGAAGCGCTGACCGTCATCACTGACCTCGCCTTGTGGCAGAGGTTGGCCCACGGTGAAACCGGTGCCATCCAGCCCATAGACATCGCGACGGAATGCGACTGACTTTCCAACCGGCCAAGCCGTCAGGTAGGTCACGCGGAGTTGCGGCGGTGTTGTCAGCTTGACGTCACGACGTTCGAGCGTTTCGGCGAGGGCCGCGATCTGCGATCCATCAATGCCGTCCTGACCGTTGAGGACCCATTCCATCAACAGATCCACTTTTTCCACACGCACGCATCCTGAGCTGAACAGGCGCTCACCAGAGTTGAACAGGTGCTTTTCGGGCGTGTCGTGCAAATATATGCCGAAGGGACTGGAGAAGTTGATCTTTGCCGTGGCCATGGCACTTTTTGGGCCGGGCTCCTGGCGGAAGTGATAGTTGTCGGCAACGGCATTGCGCCAGTTCACTTTCTTCGGATCAACCTCTGGCCCGCCAAAGCCCTGAAACACCCGCATGTCCATTTCAGTCAAAAGACTGGTACCAGAGCGCAGCTTTGGAATGATATCATTTTCAACAATAGACGCCGGGGCGTTCCAGTAAGGATTGAAATTGATGTCTGACAGCGCCGTCATGACGACCGGGGTTGGTCGCTCGGGTCGGCCCACAATGGCATTGTGCCGCGAGAATACGCGTCCATCGCTGACGGTTTCTATTTGCTGGGACGGAACATTGACCACAAGATAGCGGTCACCCAGGTCTTGCGCATAGCTTTCAAGCCTTGGAATGTTGGCTTGCATGGTGCGAATGCGATCAGCGACCGGTACGTTCAAGGCCGCCAAAGTGGGGCCGTCGACAAGGCCCGTCGCTGCAAGGCCCATGTTGCGCTGAAAGCGAAGCACACCATCCATGGTGGCACTGGTGACACGGTTTACAAATTCAGGACCAACGGCTTCCTTGCGCACATAGCCGTCCATGAACAGTCGACGATTGAGTGCGGCAACATTCTGGCTTTCAGCACCTTTTTTGTAAGTGCCTTTCGGCACCTTGGGAAAACCGCCCTCGGCGTCGATCTGGGTATAGCGGCTGATGACTTCGCGCAGGGCGTCCGCGCTGCTGACGGACAGCATGGGTGAAGTATTCTTGGAGGTGACAATTTCGGTTTCGGTCGCAACTTTGCCTTTGATCTCGGCAGGGGGCAGTGGTTTTGGACCATTGTTCTGCGCGTAGGATGTTTGACATAACATCAACGCTAATGAGGCCGCAAAAACCCTGCCGCCGAACCGTGAACGCATGCCAACTCCCATTTTAAGCCCCAATTTCCCTACCCAATATGACACGACGCGCCTGCCGCCTGAATGTTTCTCTATCAGCGCAAGGTCAGTTCGTCAAAAACAGCTTGCGCCCGGCCGAATCTGGCCTGATTTGGGCCAAAAATCAAATCCATGCGGCGAGAAAAAGGACATCTGACATAATCTGGTGCAGTGCGGCAAATCGGCAACAGAAAACCCCGCCGCGAACACGTCGAAGCGGGGTTTTGCAAGTCCTGGTCGCATATTACAGGCGATAAAGTATTTGATCCGTCCAGTAACGCTCAAGGCGTGTGAGCGCCTTGTTCATGCGGTCGAATTCCTCAACCGAAAAGCCGACCACTTCTTCGATGGCCTGAAGTTGACGATTATACATCGCGTCCACACGGGCACGAATGTCCGCGCCTTTTTGCGTCAGACTGACGCGGACAGAGCGCTTGTCAGAATTCGAACGCTCATGGTTCACATACCCGGCTTCCACGAGTTTCTTCAGATTGTATGATACATTCGACCCCTGATAATGACCGCGTGTCTTCAACTCACCAGCGGTCAGTTCAGCATCGGAGATGTTGAACAGCAACAAGGCTTGTACGGGATTGACTTCCTTTTCGCCGCAACGTTCAAAGTCGTCCTTGATGACGTCGAGCAAACGGCGATGCAGCCGTTCAATCAGCGTCAGTGCTTCAAGATAACGATGCTTGATATTCTGTCGTTTGACTTCAACGGGCTGCAAAGCCACGTGTCCCATCACTTGCGTATTCATATGACCACCTAATCCCTTTGTTTTTTAAGAGGCGGCTTCTTTTGATGTCCGCTCTCCCGATGGCTGCAAACTACGCGAGGGATTTTAAGGCGGGCTGAAAGGAGTAGGTAAATTTGGTCTTACATTTTCGCTATTTTGTAATGAATGAGCAGACGGTTTATGGAAACTTGTTTGGCATCGTTAACTGAATGTGACCAAAATTCACCGCTATGGGACAAAGTGGAAAGCCCGCCAATAAATGGCGGACCTTCGCATTCGCAATGCAGATCAACCTATCCGCAGCTTTTGCCACCAGCACGAGACTCGGCCGATCGTAGCACGGCGCGGACGTCGGCCGGACGATTGTCGGCGAGCGCTTGCTTGTGGTTGGAGAGAACAGTTTTATAGAGACGGCTGATTTCAGATGAACTCATCGTGCCACAGCGGGCTGCGACATAGTACTTTTCGGCGACTGCGGCGTAGCTGCCGAGGCCCTTGGCCGGTTTTACAATCTTGGTGGACTTTGCCACCTTGGCTGACTCAACGATTTTTAAGGCTGCCGCCTTGGATTTCGGCGGTTTGACCAAGACAACTGATTTTTTTGCCTGCGGGGCAACAGCAGGTTCCGCCACTGCGATATCCTTAGCCTGTGTTCGCGAAGCCACAATTGCAGGTTTCGCAGAGATGGTTTGCGGCTTGATCGACGTCGTTGTGTCTTCAACTGCTGCAGCAACGGCGAAGTTGGCGGCGGCGAGCACGTCTCTGACCAGTTTACTCGCGGTTGCATCACAGGCGGTCAGTTTGCCTGCAGCGCGGCCCCCAGCGATGGTTTTACGCGCAATGGATACCGAGGCTTTTTCCGCAAGTGATATCTCGGCCCGCGCCACGAAGTCTTTGAGTTCCTGAGATTTTTCCTTGGTCAGAACTGAGCATTTAACGTCAATGACGTGCGACTTGGCCAGCAGTGCTGTTGCATCTGTGGCATCCATAGCCGCTGCCTGTGCATGTGAAAATGGTTTTGAAAACTGGGAAACACACAACAACAATGGCAGGGTAAAGGCAATTTTGCGCAAACGCATGTTTTGAAGGTCCTGAACAAATCGAAGGTTTCCCAGTTGTCATGGGGAGAGTTAAGATCGTTCAAATTTTAGGGATCGCCAGACGCTTATGGTAAAAAAAATCTTCATTGTGACATGCGTGGCATTGCTTGCGATGTCGGGAAGTTCAACGGGCTGGGCGGCCAAAAGAGTCATTCCGAAACCGCGCTTGAAGCCGGAAATCCTGAACCCTGAAACCCCTGCCCCGACAGCCCCCACAGCACTTGGGTTTCCAGCTGCAGGATTTTTGAGTGCCTGGTCGAAAGAAGTCGTGGCGGCTGAACGCGAATCATGCGCCGCGAGGTTAAAGGGACTAAACGTGACGTTTGAAACATTGGCGCCTCTCGGGCGCGCAAGCGGTTGCGGTGCACCGGCACCGCTGATGGTCAGTCATATTGCCGAGGTGGCAATTGTGCCTCCGGCTGAACTGACATGCGATATGACAGTAGCATTGCACGGCTGGCTGACAAGTTCGATCATTCCCGATGCTCATCAACTTCTCAGAAAGAAACTTGTTAAGATCACCAACGCATCAGCCTATGTTTGCCGTCGGCGCAACAATTCGTTGTCGGGCAAACTCAGCGAACATGCAAGAGCGAATGCGCTTGATATTTCCACACTCGGCTTTGCTGATGGTTCGAGCATCAATGTCAAGGGGGACTGGTCAGGTTTGAATCAGCTGATCGGCCTTTCAGCCCAGGGCAACTTTCTCCGGCATATCCGAAAGAGCGCCTGCATCCGGTTCACGACTGTGCTGGGGCCGGGGTCGGATGCTTCTCATGGTGACCACTTTCACATTGATGTCGCAAGGCGAAAGAACGGCTATCGCATTTGCAGTTAGGCCTGCTAGAACAAGGCCATGAGCCACGCTGCCTACCCTAACCTACGCATGCGCCGGAATCGAAAAAGCCCGTGGGCGCGCGCCCTCGTGCGGGAGAACACATTGAGCACGGCGGACCTGATCTGGCCTTTGTTTGTCGTTGAAGGGAACAATCGCAGCGAAGCCGTCGCGTCGATGCCCGGCGTGTCACGCTGGTCCGTCGACTTGTTGGTGAAGCAGGTTGAGGCAGCCGCAAGCCTTGGTATTCCTGCCGTAGCGCTTTTCCCGAACTGCGATAAATCACTGCGCACCGAAGATGCAGACGAAGCCTTCAATCCGGAAAATCTGGTGTGCCGTGCAGTGCGTGCCATCAAGAAGGCCGTGCCCGAAATCGGTGTGATGTGTGACGTGGCACTGGACCCTTACACCAGCCATGGCCACGATGGCCTGTTGCGCGATGGTCACATTCTCAATGATGAGACCATTTCAGCTTTGGTCAAGCAATCCATGATGCAGGTTGCAGCGGGCTGCGATATCCTCGCCCCATCCGACATGATGGACGGCAGAATTGGCGCAATTCGCAGCGCCCTCGAGTCGGCCGGCCAACACAACACGCAAATCATGGCCTATAGTGCCAAATACGCCAGCGGTTTCTATGGACCGTTTCGCGAAGCTGTGGGTTCTTCAAGCACCTTGAGCGGTGACAAGAAAACTTACCAGATGGACACTGCCAATACGGACGAGGCAATGCGTGAAGTCGCACTTGATCTGGCCGAGGGTGCCGACATGGTGATGGTGAAACCCGGCATGCCCTATCTCGATATCGTGTCGCGGGTGAAGCGTGAGTTCGGCGTTCCGACCTTTGCCTATCAGGTATCAGGCGAATATGCGATGATCATGGCGGCGTGCAACAATGGCTGGCTCGATCCGGCACGGGTAGTGCAGGAGTCGCTGATGAGTTTCAAAAGGGCTGGCGCCGACGGTGTACTGAGTTATTTTGCGTTGGATGTGGCAAGGCAGCTCAAGGCTTCTTCATGAGCCTTGTCATCAAGCTTGAGGTGTCCCAGCGGTTGCCGCCCGTGGCCTGGACTTCGGAATAGAACTGATCGACAAGTGCGGTTACGGGCAAGTGGCTTTGGTTTCTGCGGGCTTCTTCAAGGCAGATCCCTAAATCTTTTCGCATCCAATCCACGGCAAAACCGAAATCAAACTTTCCGGCGATCATCGTCTTATGTCGATTTTCCATTTGCCATGAGCCAGCGGCCCCTTTCGAAATCACTTCAATCACGTCGGCCATATCAAGGCCTGCTTTGATGCCAAACTGCATGCATTCGGCAAGGCCCTGCACCACGCCTGCAATCGCAATCTGGTTGCACATCTTGGCAAGCTGGCCGGACCCCGCAGCGCCCAGCAATTTGCTCATGCGAGCATAGTGCATGATGTGCGGCTCAACCTTGGTATAGTTCTGGGGGTCTCCGCCACACATCACTGTGAGCAATCCATTCTCCGCACCTGCCTGTCCACCTGAAACCGGGGCATCGACAAAGCCAATTCCGCGCTGTTTGGCCTCGGCATGCAGTTCGCGAGCCGCATTGGAAGACGCCGTGGTGTGATCGACGAAGATGCTGCCTTTTTTCATGGTGTGAAACGCACCTTGGTTGCCTATCGTCACGCTTTTCAAGTCATCATCATTGCCTACGCATGCGAAAACAATGTCTGCATTCGCAGCGGCGGCCTTGGGGGTATCAGCGAGAGCCCCGCCGTTCTTTTCGACCCAGGCTGATGCTTTTGCGGTCGTTCGGTTGTAGACCACTGTCGGCAATCCGGATTTGCGCGCGAGGTGACCTGCCATGGGAAAACCCATGACGCCCAATCCAATCCAAGCCACCTGTGTCATGCAATAACTCCCTGAAGCCCAATTGCTCTATTGCACTTTTTGACCTTATTCCAGCGCTTGCTTTGAACCGTTTGAAAGTTGATAATCAGACATTGATTTGAACCTGTACCCATGAGCATCGAGCGCCGCAATTTTCCGCAATTTTTCATCACCGCAGCCGGGCCCTGTCCTTATCTGCCGGGGAAGATGGAGCGCAAGGTGTTTACGCACCTTGTCGGCCCTGATGCAAAAAATCTGAATTCGCAACTGTCGCAAGGCGGCTTCAGGCGCAGTCAGAATATTGCCTATCGTCCGGCATGCGATGGCTGTGGTTCCTGCGTGTCCATCCGTGTGCCTGTGCAAAGCTTCGACTGGACCAGGGGTTTCCGCCGCACCTTGAAACGCAACACGGACATGGCAAGTGCCATCGTGCCCGCGCGGGCCACCAGCGAACATTACTCTCTGTTCCGTACCTATATCGATCACCGTCACGGCGAAGGTGGCATGGCGGATATGACGGTCCTGGATTTTGCGGCCATGGTCGACGACACACTGGTGGACAGCCGCATCGTTGAATACCGTTTGCCTACGGCCTACAAGCCGGACGGTGAACTGGTGGCAGCGGTGCTCGTGGACCTGCTGAACGATGGCGTTTCCATGATTTACAGTTTCTACGACCCAGAATTGGAAAACCGCAGTCTCGGCACTTACATCATTCTCGACATGATCCGCCGCACGGCTCGCTTGGCCTTGCCTTATGTTTACCTCGGATTCTGGATTCGAGAGTCGCACAAGATGCAATACAAGGCACGATTCCTTCCGCAAGAACGGTTGGGGCCTGATGGCTGGGTGCTGGCGGCAACGTCTTGAACTGCTGAAACTCTGCATTTTCATTCGCAGACAACCTCAGATACCTACACTTGATGCAAAAATCCGGGCTAAACCCCCGAACCAGGGGGAAGTGTTATGAAGAACGTTGGCCTCATGCAGCCTTTGGCCGCTGCCCGCGCCGCAATCATGTTGGAAGACGAACTCAAGGCGTTACGGCTGCAAGCCCATGTTTCAAGCGACATGCAGGCTTTTGACGAAACCAAACAACGTGTGCGCAATTTTCCCGTTGCCCCGATGCATCACCACGCGACGGGCGTTTTCAACAGGGAGCGGGCCTTCTGGATGTACCTTACCGATGACAAAGGTGATGTTGTGGGATTGCAGGCATTTCGCCACGACGAGATAGACACCCACCTTGCGGATTGGTGCGTGACCTATATGATCGGGGTTTACATGCGCCAACAGGAGTTGATGGTGCCGTCTTTCCCCAAGCCGCCCGCGGGAAGCGTATCTGAACGGCTCACCGGAAAACTGGTTTATCACGGCGAAATCTGGATTTCGAAAAACATCAAGAGCCGAAAGGTTTTCGAAATCTTCGTGCGGCTTGGATTGATCCTCGCCGTTATAAAGTGGCGACCTGACGCGATCTGGGGTTTGGCCAACGCCCAGATGGCGGGGCATGGTCATTTCACACGGGTAGGTTACACAATACTGGAACGCGGCTTCCTGCGCTGGCAGTGGGCGTCCGAGGGCATTGACCCCGTCGAATATCTGGTTGCAGCTGAACTGCCTTCACTCGAAAGCATGATCAACGAAATGTTGTCTACAGCAATTGAATCTGCACCGGTGCCAGTTCAGAAACAACACGAACACGTTTCCGCCCGTCCTTTAGATCAGGCAGAATGACGCGGTGGTAGCCAAGCCAGTGCAACTCGCCATCGGGCCGAACCATGGACGCCAGGACATGGTCGTAGTGGGGGCGGCCAGACTCCACGACCTTGAAGTATTCAGGTGTTACTGCGCGATCATAACTGTGGCCATTGAGGCAGGGATAGGAGTTGGGCGAAATTCCCCAGATGCGGGCAATCAGGGAATCCTTGCCGACATGTTCGACATGGCTGGTTTCGCGATCAGGTTCGACGGCGCAAAGCACTGAACGGTTGTCCGGCGCATCCCCCGTTTGAAGGGCAATGCGCAAGATTTCAGGCACAACGAGCAAGTCAGGGATGACGACAGAGGTATAAGCACGGTCAGACAGGCGCACGTCACTCTTGAAGATCAGACTTTCAATGCGATCAGACGCGGTTGCTGCATTCGTGAGATGCTCAGTGAACCAACCGGAGTTGAAATACTTCAAAGTGAATGGGGCGGCACAGGCGGGCATCAACTTTGCTGCCAGCATGAGCGATGCCCAATTCGGGCAAGACATGCTCCACTGAACAAGTGATCCGCCAGCATCGGTATGGATTTGCACCATTCCGAACTGGTCAAGCAGCGTTTTGTCTTGATGTTCTGCGCCGCTGTCCTTCTTGGGACGCGCTGCAAAAGCACCATCCCTGATCCATATTGTCACGCCGTTCATAGTACCTAACCGATTCAGCCAAACTTTAAAATGGCCCGCCCCCAGACGCGGTTGGCTGTATATGAACGTGCAAATCCCAATTTGGCGTTAATGTGGAATTTATAAGCCACTGATCCAGCGGTTGTCAGAGAACTTCAATATCAACTTTCGCGATTTGCGACACCACGGCCACACCGAGTCTTCCTCATTCGTCTTTTCGCGGGTCACCATAACTGCCCATGCTTTCACACGGAGGCGACGACGTATAAGTTCCCCACACGCGACCGATGGCACTTTTTGCGCCAATGCGCTCCACTCTGAATGCGCCTGAAGACATCAGATACAATCCGTATACGGACTTATCCAAATCTGTTGTTCTTCGGAAAGCCCTTCGGCGGCAGCCTGCCCGCTTGCGCGCGTTCACCCACCCATTCGACAAGTTCAGTGACCGTCCATTCTCGACCACTCGTATCAATCCAGTTCAATCCAGCTTTCAAGTTGAGAGTGGTTGCATCAGATAGGTTACCGTCCTTGAACTTCTGCAAGCGAACACCTTTGCCACGCGCCATTTCCGGAAGTTCAGTCAACTTGAAAACAAGCAGCTTGCGATTCTCGCCAATGGTGGCGACGTGGTCTGCATCGGCCACAAGACTGCGGCAGACCAAGGCTTCCGCCGGGACTTTCACATTCAAAACTTGTTTGCCCTTGCGGGTGTTGGCCACGCATTCGTCTTCGTTGACGATAAAGCCGTCGCCATCGGTTGAAGCGATGATGCGCTTATTGCCAGGTTGATGAACAAAGAGAGCGACGATCTGGTCCGTGGCGTCCATCTCGGCCATCAGGCGCACAGGCTCGCCGTTGCCACGACCGCCGGGCAGTTTCGCAGCATCAAACGTGAAGAATTTTCCGGATGACGAGAACAGCATGATCTTGTCTGTCGTCATGGCCTTGATGGCGAAACGGCTCTGGTCGCCATCTTTGTAAGTGAAGCTTGATGTGTCCTCCAGGTGACCTTTCATGGAACGGATCCATCCTTTTTCCGAACAGACGACGGTGATCGGGTCTTTTTCAACCATCATCTCCGCAAGTTCGGTCGATACGTCTGGCGCATCGGCAAAGTCGGTGCGGCGGCGGCCCAGCGGGGTTTTCTTTGAATAGGTTTCCTTGACCTTTTTTATGTCTTCGGCAATGCGCGACCATTGGTCTTCATCGGATTGCAGCAGGCTTTTCAGGCTCTTCTGTTCCCCGGTCAGCTTCTCGTGCTCATTGCGAATTTCCAATTCCTCAAGTTTGCGCAGCGAACGCAGACGCATGTTGAGAATGGCCTCGGCCTGCATATCCGTAAGTTTGAACGTCGTTATAAGTACGGGCTTCGGCTCGTCTTCCTCGCGAATGATGCGGATCACTTCATCAAGGTTGAGATAGGCAATCAAATAACCTTCGAGAATTTCAAGGCGGCGTGCAATTTCAGCAAGACGAAAATTGGTGCCGCGCACCAGAACTTCCTTGCGATGGTCGAGCCATTCCTCCAGCACGTCCTTCAGCGACATGACTTTCGGCACCTTGCCACCGGAGAGCACGTTCATGTTGAGGGGAATGCGGTTTTCGAATTCCGTGGCGCGGAACATCTGCTCCATCAACACTTCGGGTTCGACGTTGCGTGACTTTGGCTCAATGACAACGCGAATGTCTTCAGCGGATTCATCTCGGATATCACCAAGCAGCGGCAACTTCTTGTCGTTCAAAAGTTCTGCCACGCGCTCGATGAGCTTGGACTTCTGCACCATGTATGGAATTTCGGTGACAATGATCGCCCAGGCGCCACGGCCCAGATCTTCGACAGCCCAGCGGGCTCGAACGCGAAAGCCGCCCTTCCCGGTCTTATAGGCTTCGACAATGGACTCTCGCGAATCAATGACGATGCCGCCCGTTGGAAAATCGGGGCCTTGCACGAATTGGCACAGTTTATCGACGCCAGCATTTGGGGTTTTGATCAGGTGGAGGGCCGCGTCACAGAGTTCTGCCGCGTTGTGTGGCGGGATCGAAGTGGCCATTCCGACTGCGATGCCGGTTGCTCCGTTTGCAAGAAGGTTCGGAAATGCGCCCGGCAGGACCACGGGTTCGGTTACGGAGCCATCGTAGTTGGGACGGAAGTCCACGGTGTCTTCGTCGATGCCGTCAAGCAGCAAGCCCGCGACCGCTGTCATGCGAGCTTCGGTGTAACGATAGGCGGCGGCACTGTCGCCGTCGATGTTGCCAAAATTGCCTTGCCCATCCACCAGCGGGTAGCGAGATGAGAAGTCCTGCGCGAGCCGCACAAGTGCGTCGTAAATCGATTGGTCGCCATGGGGGTGATAGCCGCCCAT
>JANNNG010000109.1:0-8874 GCA_031398425.1 Hyphomicrobiales bacterium
CCCCCCCACCCACCGCCCCACCGACCCGCCGCACACACCCCACGAATTAGATTTCAGGGCCGCCAGCGTGAACTACACCATGGTGCGCAATGGCACCTGCATGAAGTGCGATACCTGTGGCAGCACGAGTGGGTGTTCATAAGCGATAAATAAAGAAAAACCAGGGCCGGAGGAAACTCCGGCCTTTTTGTATCGCTCCTTCTCCCGATTGTCATTGCCGCACTTGTTGCGGCAATCCATCGTGCAACAAGAGTGGAGGGTGGACGAAGCACTCCTCAATATCCGGGGATTCCCGCCCAGTCCAACCATGGATTGCCGGAATAAATCCGGCAATGACAATTGGGGAAGCTTGACAATCCGCTCGCTGCACGATGAATTGTCGGCACAAGTCCAGTACTGACGACTGGGGAGTGGGACATGTATGAAGACAAAGTCTATTGCGTTTATCTCCTCGCCTCGAAATTCTACGGCACTCTTTACCTTGGCGTGACTTCAAACATCATCGGACGCACATGGCAACACAAGGAAGGCACCTTCGAAGGCTTCACCAAGAAATATGGCATTCATCGACTCGTCTGGTATGAATGTTTCGGTGACGTACACCTGGCGATACAACGCGAGAAACCGATGAAGCACTGGCCGCGTCAGTGGAAGATCAATCTAATCGAGCGTGACAATCCGCAGTGGGAAGATCTCTACCAACGTTTCTTCGGAGCTAGCCCCAAGCTATTCTGACAAAGCGCTTATCTTTGCCGGATTTAACCGTCTTCCCACCGCAATATCGCACTCCCAAAAACCGTCTTGACGTCCGCACATCGCACGTCGATGCTGTGGTCGGGGGTGCCGTCACCAAACTTGCTCATCATTGCGGGAAGCTTCATGCGCATCACGTTCGCCTCTCTCACTCTCCTCGCCCTGACCTCGTTTGCCGATGCGCAAACCGGCACCTCCGGCATCCAGCTTGGTCCCAATGCCAGCCTCGCAGGCAATCGTGTGATGCCGGAAGACAGTGCGTGGAACTTGGATATCTCAAGTCTTCGCGTCGATGAACGCTCCGACGACATCCTCGGACGCATTGGCCTTGACGCGCCGCTGCACCCGGATTTCGGTACGGTTTATGAAGGCGCACCCATCGGCATTCCCTATGTCGTGGTGGGGCGTGACCAGCCGAAGGTGCCTGTCACGTTTTCCAACACCGAAGAAAGCGATCCCGGCCCCTACCCCATTCCGCCCGATGCGCCCATCGAAGGCGGGACCGACGGCACAGGCGACCGGCATGTGATTGTGCTCGACCGCGATGGCTGGAAACTGTGGGAATTGTTCAACGCCAGGCCCGATGGTGACGGCTGGACGGCAGACAGCGGGGCTTTTTTTGATCTGCGTTCCAACCAGCAGCGGCCACCAGGCTGGACTTCAGCGGATGCGGCCGGCCTTCCTATTCTGCCGGGCCTCATCCGCTATGATGAAGTTGTGGAGAAAAAATCCCTGGACCATGCGGTGCGTTTTACCATGGCAAAGACCCGGCGCGCCATTGTGCCACCGGCCAGCCATTGGGCCAGTGATCTTCTCGATGAAGACCTGCCGCCCATGGGCATGCGCGTGCGCCTCAAGGCAGGCTATGACATTTCTGGATTTGCACCCGAAGTGCAGGTCATCCTGCAAGGACTTAAAACCTACGGTATGATCCTTTCTGACAATGGCAGTGATCTCTTCATTTCAGGTGCTCCCGATCCGCGCTGGAACGATGAGGTCTTGCATGAGTTGAAGCGAGTCAAGGCAGGCAATCTCGAAGTCATCGAAATGAAGGGGATCGTCGTTGGACAATAGCCGATGGGTTTCGACATGCGTACCTTGGCGCATTCACGCACGTTGACAGTCCCTCTCCGTCATCGCTGACGCGATGCCACCTCTCCCGTTTGCGCGAGAGGATATTATTTCCTGGCCCGCTTGCGGGAGAGGTGTCGAGCGCAGCGAGACGGAGAGGGACCGAACAACTTGCATAAGCGACAGTATCACTCGAGCTGCACGCGCAATGTGTCTTCCACGGCGCGGTCAAATGAATCGAGAGCAGTCGCGTTCGCCGTTGTCTTTTGTTGCTGCACAACATAGGCGTCGCGCTTGGCAAGAATGGCCGCCATTTTCGCTTCGAGGGCTTCGCGCTCCTTCAACTTGCCATCAAGCCATTCTTGGCGTTTTTCCTTCGGCGCGGCTTGCAAGGGCTTGGGCAATTCCTTTTCGGCAATGGCGTCAAGTTCAACCCGCTTGTTGCGCACATCGGCAACAAGATCACCGCCGCCGGTGATGACTTCCTTTTTCAACGCACGCTTTGAATAGTATTTTGAATTGTCGATCCTCACTGAGGCAGGTGCTGCCGCCTTCTCGCGCATCTTGTCGTTGAAGCGGCCCTGTTCCGTTTCATTGCCATAGGGCACCACAGTTTCATCCAGCCGCTCCTGCAAATGTACGATATCGTCGTCATACGGTGTAACGACCACAACAACTTCGCCACCACTCTGCGGAATGGCGATATAGCGGCCCTTGCCGAACTGGGCGATTTCCTTCCAGATCTGGGTTGTCTCCAGCATGTCACCGGCCTGCACGGCATTGACAACAATTCCGCGCACCACAGCATCTTTCAGAATGGCAGGGTATTGGCGCTCCTGCGGGTAATCCATGTGCGGTGGCGCGTCACCCACCAGAAAAACGATGCGCTTGACGTGATCGCCTTGCGACCACTGCAAACCCTTGATCGCTTCGTTCAATGCCGCATTCACAGACTCCGGGGTGTCATCACCGCCTTCAGCCTGGAGCTGAATCAGCTTGCCATACATTGCCTGCACATCTTCCGACAGTGGCGTGGTCTGCACCACATAGTCGTCGCCACGGTCTCGGTAAGCCACCAGCGCCATGGCAATGTCAGCATCGGGATTGGTTTCCACGATGGTGGAAGCAATCGACCAGATTTTCTTCTTGGCACCGTCTATCAGATCCCCCATGGATCCCGTGGTGTCGAGTACGAAGGCCACTTCAACGCGGTCAGGAATATCCTGAATGGCCGCATGGGCGGCGCCCATGAACAAAGCCGAAGCTGATGCGGCGAGAGCGAGTTTCAACAAGCGCATGACGTCCTCCAATTCTTGTTGCCCCCATGGCTAAGCAGCGAAAATGTTTGCATCACGCCGGAATTTCGGCGGCAATGTGAAACATTGCAATTTGGTAAGCTTGAGAACATTGAATTTCCCTTGCAACCTTTTGCCCCGTCTTCCGTTGAGAGATCGAAGCGCACGTTCGCTTCGCAACACTTAATCCAACTGGAGACGATCAAATGACATTCCTCAAAATGGCAGCAGCTGCTGCATGTCTAACCCTGTTGCCCGTATCTGCCATGGCTGCAGAAATGCCATCAGCTGAACAATGTGACGGCTGGTTTGTGAAAGCCGACTCCAACAAGGACGGTGCACTGGGCCAACAGGAAGAGGCTGCAAAGTATGCCGGCATGATCAGCAAGAGTTCAATTGCTGATTCAAACAACAGCGCCGCAGCCGATGCCACGATCCTGACGAAGGTAACCTTTCTTGAAGAATGCGCCAAGGGCACTTTCGGCATGCCGTCAATGTAACGTTCTGCGAAATCCACTGGTCCGCGTTCAGCGGGCCAGTTTATGTTTGACCGCGAAACCCGATTGCCAGCACAAAAAGTTCCGCGCTGTCGTCGCGGCTCGCCATGGGTTTCACATGGCGTACAACACGAAAGTCTTTTTTCATGAGGGCCAGCAATTGGTTTTCAGTGCCACCGCGCAGAACCTTCGCAAGAAATGTACCTCCAGGTTTCAAGACTCCGCGCGCAAATTCGTAGCCTGCCTCAACCAGTGCAATGATGTTGACATGGTCGGTCTGCCGATGGCCGGTGGCATGCGATGCCATGTCGGATAAAACCACATCCGCCTTGTCGCCGTTCAGTGCCGCAAACAGAAGCTCCGGCGCATCAGCGTCGTAAAAGTCCTTTTTGAAGATTGTGACACCGGCAATCTCGTCCATGCTGTGCATGTCAATGGCAACGACTTTGCCTCGGCCTTCAGCTGATTTCACGCGTTGCGCCGAAACCTGGGCCCAGCCACCGGGAGCGGCACCCAGATCAACCACCAAGCCGCCCGGCTTCAGGAATTTGTACTTGTCGTCGATTTCCGACAGCTTAAAGGCTGCGCGGCTGCGATAGCCCAGCTTCTTGGCTTCGTGCACATAAGGGTCATTGAGCTGCCGTTCCAGCCACAGCTTTTGCGACACGGTGCGGCCCTTGCCGGTTTTGACGCGCACCTTGAGGCGGCCAGTGCTCAGCTTGTTGCGGTCGCCGGGTCTAGCCATGAAAGGCCCCCCTCCCCCCTTCGGGGTACTCCCCCAACAAGTTGGGGGAGATTTTGCTGCGAGTCCTCCCCCAACTTGTTGGGGGAGTACGGCAAAGCCGGGAGGGGGGCCTTTGCTTCGCGTTCATACCCGTCTCCCCAAATGGCCATCCGCCTTCATCAAATGGGCGAGGATGCCTTCGCGCAGGCCACGGTCTGCAACGCGAATGCGAAGCCCCGGAAACGCGACGCGGATTTCTTCGAGTATGGCGCAGCCCGCCAGAACAAGATCAGCCCTCTCTCGACCAATACAGCCATTGCGCATGCGCTCGTCATAACTCATGCGGCGCAACTGGTCGGTGACTTTGGTGGCATCATCGCCATCGAGCCAGCAACCATCAACGAGAGAGCGGTCATAATGCCGAAGCCCCAGATGCACGCCAGCGATGGTGGTCACCGTGCCCGAGGTTCCGAGCAAGTGGTCCGGCACCGGCTGGCCGTGGTTTAGTTCGCTCACCTCGTCCACGAATGGCTTCAGCAAGGCCTGCACATCGTTTCGCATGGCAGCGAAATCTGCTGGCGTCACATCTCGACCGCCGCCATGGCGCTCCGAAAGTGTGACAACGCCTGCCGCCAGTGAAATCCAGGCCCGCACTTCACCACCTTCAGCTTTCCGGGCCACCCACATGACCTCGGTGGAGCCACCTCCGATATCAAACACGATGGCCGATGTTGCGTTATCCCCGATCAGCGCTTCAGCCCCCGCTGCTGCCAGCATGGCCTCGGTTTCACGGTTGATGATTTCCAGTTCCAGCCCAACTTCGCTGTTCACCCGGTCAATGAAATCCGGGCCATTCTCGGCCAGCCGACAGGCTTCCGTCGCCACCAGGCGGAACCGCTCCACCTTGTGCCATTTCAACTTGTTGGAGCACACACGCAGCGCCTCGATGGTGCGGTCCATGGCTGCGTCCTTCAGGCGGCCTGACGTTCCCAAGCCCTCGCCCAGCCGCACAATACGTGAGAACGCATCGACAATCACAAAGCCACGTTGAGTGGGCCGCGCCAGAAGCAGGCGGCAATTGTTGGTGCCAAGGTCAAGCGCACCATAGCAGAAGGCGTCCGGCAGAGGTGTCTTGCCGTGCGCATTATTGCCCCGCGGCCGGGACCCGCCCTGGTGATTGCCGTGGGCGTGTCCGTGTCGTCTGCCGCGGCCTGCGGGGTTTTTTGCCCCGATGCTGGTCGCGTCCACTTGTATTCCCTTCAGGCGGATTGCATTCACGAGGGTTTCGCAACCCGGAACAGCAGACCCACCACAAACATGTCGTTGAACAGCACCTTAGCACCTTCCCGCAGCGCGTAAAGGATTTCTCAACATCTGCGAGCACACCCGAAGCCATTAACTTCAAATTGACCTCCTCGCCGCTAAAACAGCCTGCTTGGGGTAAATCCGCGATGCGTAGCTACGGCAGAAGTTGGTTCAAGGAAGGCTCGTTGATCGCCGAATTTGGCGACACGTTCGGCCAGGCTGCGCGCCAACAGAAGAATGCCATGGCACTTAATGCTGCCAAGGTGGACGCCGAACTTGCTTCCAAGGCAAAATCCGAATTTATCGCCAACATGAGCCATGAACTTCGCACACCCCTGAATGCTATCATCGGCTTTTCCGACATGCTGGCCACCAAGACGGTGACAGGGCCTGAAAAAGTCCAGCAATACTCAAGTTACATCAAGCAAGCTGCGGAACATCTGCTGGCGTTGATCAATGGCATTCTCGACGTGTCAAAAATCCAGGCCGGCAAATTGTCGGTTGATGCAGAACCCGTCAGCCTGATCTCCATCCTCGATTCCACCTTGCTCATTACCGATGCAAAGGCCAAGGAAAAGAACATCGCCGTTGAAAGCCACATTTCAGAAAAGCTCCCGCTGCTGCTGGCGGACCCCCTGCGCCTGAAGCAGATCATCATCAACCTGCTCTCCAACGCCGTAAAGTTCACGCCGGAGTGGGGACGTGTGCGGCTGGACGCATCGGTACAAACCGAGGGCTTTGCCACGATCTCCGTTAGCGACACGGGCCCTGGCATGGATGCCATGGAAATCGAAACGGCAATGAGCCCTTTTGGCCAGGTGGAAGCCGGCTTCAATAAGCGCCACGAGGGCACGGGGCTTGGACTTCCAATTGCTCATGCCTTGGCGCGGCTGCATGGCGGTGATCTTCGCATCCAGTCCACAAAGGGTGCGGGCACGCGCATCACCGTTTTCATCCCTCTGGCAGCCAATGCAGCCGCTCACAAATTGCTGGCTGACGCGCCTGCTCATCCTGGAGTTCAGTAAGTTCACATGTCTGCGCAAACCTCCATGCTCGCCGCCGGAACGCCAAGCTTTCCACCACAACATCACGTTCCCAGAAGCCAAACCGCAGATGCCGAGCGCATGGGCCGCATTGTGGCCGTCACCGGCGCCCACGCTGTCATCATGCTTGATGCGCAGGATGCCTTGTTCAACGAACATCAACGCGGACCCGACATCGGCACGCTATTGAAAGCCGAAACCGCCCATTCGATTACCCTCGCCCTGGTTTCAGCGCTCAGTGCGCCGTCACCCACCAACAACCCCGGCGACAAGGAATTGCGTATTGCCGAAGTGGAATTCATCGGCGAATTGCCCAAAGGCACCGACGGCATTCCCCGCACGTTCCGTCGTGGCGTGTCCGGTTACCCCTCACTTGGCGATCCCGTGTTTCGTGCCAATCGGGCAGAGCTGGCACTCGCCTACGCCTGCGACAATGAAAGCTCCGTGCGCGTCGGTCACATCCAGCAGGACCCGACGATTCCAGCGATGATCAAGATCGACGAAATGCTGGGCAAACATTTTGCCATTCTCGGCACCACGGGCACGGGCAAATCCTGCACGGTGGCCCTGATCCTCAGGCGCATTCTGGACAAGAACCCGCAGGCCCATATCCTGCTGTTGGACGTGCACCGCGAATATGCCACGAGTTTTCAGGGCATGGCGGAAATCATCACACCCGACAACATGTCGCTGCCTTTCTGGCTGCTGAACTTTGACGAAGCGGTGGAAATTCTCGTCGGCAACCAGAGCAACCGCGAATCCGATGTTGAAATCCTGCGCGACATCATCCCCATGGCGAAGCAACGCTATCTCTCCAACCAGCGCCGCGACAAGGCGGGCATTTCGCGCAATACGGCTGCCGCAATCGACACCCCCAATGTTGGCGTGGATACGCCGATTCCCTACCGCACGTCCGACCTTGTGGGCGTCATCGAAGAACATATGGGCAAGCTGGAGCTTCGCAACGATCTGTCGCCCTACAAGCGTCTCAAGGCGAAGCTTGAATCAGTGTCGCGTGATCCACGCTACAGCTTCATGTTTGGCTCGCTGACGGTGCAGGACAACATGGCCGCCGTGCTGGCGCGCATCTTCCGCATTCCCGTCAATGGCAAGCCAATAGCCATTCTCGAACTGGGTGGCCTGCCGTCTGAAATCATCAACGTGGTCGTGTCGGTGCTGGCGCGGCTGGCCTTTGATTTCGGAGTATGGAGTGCGGGAAAGATTCCCATCACCTTCGTCTGCGAAGAAGCGCATCGCTATGTGCCCAACGACAAGACACTGGGATTTGAGCCAACAAAACGCGCCATTTCAAAAATCGCCAAGGAAGGCCGCAAGTATGGCGTATCCCTCGCCATCGTCACCCAGCGCCCGGCGGAACTTGATCCCACTATACTCTCGCAATGCAACACGATTTTCTCGCTGCGCTTGACCAACGAACGCGACCAGGAAATCCTCAAGGCCGGCATCTCCGACGCCGCCGCATCACTGCTCGAATTCATGCCCACCATGGGCACGGGCGAAGCCATCACCTTCGGTGAAGGTGTGGCCCTGCCCACGCGCATCAAGTTCGACATGCTGCCCGCACATGAATTGCCGCGCTCAAACACCGCCAGCTTTACCAAGAATTGGTCGAAGGACTTGCCTGACGACACTTTCCTGCACGAAATCGTCAACCGCTGGCGCGCCCAGACCTTTAACCCTGACGCCGCCAATTACTCGGTGGAGACCACGGCACCCGCCGGCCCACCGCAAGCCCATTACGTGCAACCCCACACCCCCGCCCCCATCGTCCCCCGCCGCAACCCCATCCTCGGCGCCAACGCACCAGCTCCGACAGAAGCGCAGATGAACTCCAAGCAGGAAAGCCTGGCGAATCTGTTGAAACAGTTCCGAAACTAAGGCAGTCCCTCTCCGTCATCCGCTACGCGGACGACACCTCTCCCGCAAGCGGGCGAGGATAATTTTCCTCGCCCGCTTGCGGGAGAGGTGGATCGCGGCGAAGCAGCGAGACGGAGAGGGAAAGCCTTGCCATTCCCACCCCACCCCGCTAAGCACGCAAAAATCCCGATGGGGGATCGTCTAACGGTAGGACCGCGGACTCTGACTCCGCTAGTCTAGGTTCGAATCCTAGTCCCCCAGCCAATCAATTATTCTGTTTGACGGCTTGTAGTTTTAGAACTACATTG
>JANNNG010000136.1:0-4622 GCA_031398425.1 Hyphomicrobiales bacterium
GATGGAATGACAGAAGTGATGTGAAACTATGACGGGAAAATATGAAAACCTATCGATCCGGCTGCAACCGGGCACGCACCATGTTCCTGCACCATGGCGCAAATCCTGATAATCAAAAAGGGTAGCGTCCCCTTTAACCCCTGGTGATCCGGCCGATGAGGTCTCTCTCATAGACGGTGGTGACGGCTCTGGTGCCGTCCCACTTGGTGCGGGCGGTTCGGCGATGAGTGTTGATGCGCAAAAAGACAGGAGATCGACCGGCCTTCAAAATCATCGGGGGGTGCGATTTTGTTGGCATCGTGGCAACAACGTGAACCATCAATGAAAAGTTACACAGCATCCGCCTTGGAGGCAAGCAGCAGTCAAGTGCGATGTCATCGCAGTTCGGGAAGAATAAAGTGAGGTGTCACCGTAATTCTACTGACCAACTCCGTATTCTCTGCGCTGTTTCATTACTTCCACGCACACATCAACACCAATCTCTGAGCAAAGCTGATAGGTCTTATCAAAACTACAATTTTCAGCAAAAACTGCAATATCGATAATTATTTGCTCGACAGCATCCGTGTCGTCTTTGGATTTTTTTATCGAGTCGAACGCAGACTGGTCTAATCTCCGGCATTGTTCGTCCAACCGGAACACGTCAGCAGCCATGCTTGCGCACAAAAAATTTGACGCAGAAAGTGCAGCTAAAATTGCAGCTATTCTAATAAAGTCCAGAAGAACCAAATAGTGATTCATATTGTTCACCCGTAAACACAGTGTTGTTGCTATCTAGTGTATTGGGACTTAATCGCGCTCCCGCCGCACTTCCACTTAGTCCCATGAAAAGGCCCCTGAACAACTCTCCTTGTTGTTCTGTGCCATAACCTTCGAAAAATTGCCCGGGGACAAAACTTGTATTGTAATTTCCACCGCCTCTGAAACCTTGACCATTTGAAGACGCATATACATGACCCAGCTCATGAGCAATCATGCCAAGTCGTCCACCGTTTTTTGAATAGTCATTACTCCAGATAGCGTTAGCAACCCTGATGAGAAAAGGTTGCGAAGTGTGGACTTGCATGCCGGCAAATGGTTTTCCATTTTTGTCTGTCAGCACAAGATACTTGACCAGAGTAATTCTATTGAGATCAAGAGATCTACCAAAATTTTTAAGATACTCTACCAGGACCCCCAGTTTTTTCTTTTCGTCGTTATTCAGCGTCCGAGTGATCTGCTTTCCATTTTTATCAAGTGCAATTAAATCCTTGGTTTTTGTTCCTTTTGGACTGTGTTCTGAGTCAGCCTTGCCAAATCCAAAGAAACTAGGGCCCGTAAAGGGGACGCATCCCTTTTCGGATGTATAGGAGATGTATATAGGACGCTTCCTTTTCATGTTTAAAAAAGGGAAGCGTCCCCTTTAAAAAAGGGGAATTGGACTGCACCCCTAACGTGAGACACGGCGGTAAAGAGGGGACATGATCGGCAGAGGAGTTTTTCATGTCCGACAAGTTGCCGTACAAATCATTTACGACCGTTTTCAAGGAGGGACGATTTGGGGTTTTTAATAGACCACACACGCAATCGGCCCGTAGCCTGGATAGTTGAACTTGATCTTCTGGCCTTTGTACAGCTTTGCGCGCAGGCTGGGTTTCAGGGAGGAGGCGGGGAAGTAGCCGTTGTCGGGGCCTTGGGAACAGTGGACTCCGGTGATTTTTCCGCCTTTTGCCTTTGTCTTGGCGAGGGCTGGGGTTGCCATTATCAGGGTGGCGATGATGGCTGTGCAGGTCATGGCTTTCATGTTTTGCTTTCTGCTTTGGTTGGAGGATGCTACTTCCGCTTTTGTTTTTTCCACTCCGGGCGTTCGGCGCGAGGGGTGGGTTCGCCTGTTTCTATCATTTTCTTCAGGGCGGCGTCATAGTCGATGGTGCCTGGTTTTGGTCGTGCAGGGCCCGCATAGGCGGGTTTCTTGAAATCGGTCTTGGCCTTGAACGACTTGTCGCGCTTTTCGAATTTGGGTTTGAACTCGCGCTTTTCTTTTGACGTCTCGGGTGCCCCTGCGAGCATTTCGATTTTCACGTCGTCGTCGGCTTCGTGTTTTGCGGCGGCCACAAATTTCGCCACTGCGCTGTTGGCGATTTCGAAGCGGGTTTCGTTGTCGGTGATGCGGATGGCGCCGATGTCGGGCTTTGTGACCTTGCCGCGTCGGCAGATCATGGGCAGCAGCCACTTGGGGTCGGCATTGTTCTTGCGACCGATGTCCATGCGGAACCAGGTGAAATTGCGCGGGCCTTGGTCGCGCTCGAATTTTTTTGATGGTTTCGGGTTGTCGCCTTCACGACCGGGGCCTGGATCGAACACGTCTTCGGCGGCGGGCAAGCGGGCGCGATAGATGCGTACCAAGGCGGCTGCGATGTCTTCGGGGGACCTCGTGGCGAGCACGGCTCTGGCCATTTCCAGATCTTCTTCTGATGTGGGAGCGGTAAGGAGCGGGTCTTTCATCATGCGCTGCTGGTCGAGCTTGCGAATGTCATCGGCCTGGGGAACGCCGCTCCATGTGGGGTTGACGCCGGCTTCGTGCAGCAGGCGCTCGGCTTTGCGTTTTCTCGACAGGGGGACGAGCACGACGCTGACACCCTTCTTGCCGGCACGGCCTGTGCGGCCGGAGCGATGTTGCAACGCTTCAGCATCGTTCGGCAGGTCGGCGTGAATGACGAGGCCGAGATTGGGAAGGTCGATGCCGCGGGCGGCCACGTCGGTTGCCACGCAGACGCGGGCGCGACCATCCCGCAGGGCTTGCAGGGCGTGGTTGCGTTCGCTCTGGCTGAGTTCGCCCGAGAGATTGACGGCGTGAAAGCCGCGCTCGGACAGGGTGGCGTGCAAATGCTTGACGTGTTCGCGCGTGTTGCAGAAGACGATGGTGCTTTGGGATTCCACAAAGCGCAGCACGTTGACAACGGCATGTTCAATTTCATTGGGGGCCACGCGCATGGCACGATATTCAATGTCAGCGTGGGCCCGGGTTTCGCCCAGGGTTTCGATGCGGAGTGAATTTTTCTGATAGCGCTTGGCCAGTGTGGCGATGGGCTTTGGAATGGTGGCCGAGAACAGAAGTGTGCGGCGCTCCTGCGGGGTGGCCTCCAAGATGAATTCAAGGTCTTCGCGAAAGCCCAGGTCCAGCATTTCGTCGGCTTCGTCCAATACCACGGCTTTCAGCGCCTTGATATCGAGCACGCCGCGTTCGAGATGATCGCGCAGACGGCCCGGTGTGCCTACGATGATGTGGGCACCGTCGTTGAGTTGACGGCGCTCACGCTTGGGGTCCATGCCACCGACGCAGGAGAGGATGCGGGCGCCAGTGTAGAAATAAAGCCACGCCAATTCGCGTTCGACTTGCATGGCGAGTTCGCGCGTAGGGGCCACGACAAGTGCTGCGGGGCTGGCTTCGATGGGGAAGCGATCGGCGTCACCAAGTAATGTTTTCGCGATGGCAAGACCATAGGCCACGGTTTTTCCGGAGCCAGTTTGCGCGGAGACCACAAGATCGCGGCCTTCAGCCTTGGCTTCCAGCACGGCGAGTTGCACCGGGGTGGGATCTTCGTATTTGCGCTCGCTGAGGGCGCGGGCGAGGGTCGAGATGGACTGGGGAAAAGGCAATGGGATTTTCTTTGCGGTGAAGGGAGTGCGGCGGTTAGCATTGTTGGGGTTGGAGTGCAAAGACTGTATTCCCTCTCCGTCATTGCTGCGCAATGCCACCTCTCCCGCAAGCGGGCGAGGAAAAGAGTCTTCCTCCTCGCCCGCTTGCGGGAGAGGTGTCGAGGTGTCGAGCGCCGCGAGACGGAGAGGGACTTTATTTGATTTCGTAGGTGATGCTCACGTCGATGCTGAGGGCCTGTTCACCTTGGGCTATCGGCACATCCCCGGCTCTTTCGGCCTTGGCTTGATACATGACCGGTGGCGGCGGAGAGGCACTTCCTTCAGTCAGGGACAAGATGTTGCCGATCGTGAAGCCGCCGGCGCTCGCGTAGATATCGGCCTTGTGTCTGGCATCAGCTACTGCCTGTTTGCGGGCTTCGTCCAGCATGGCGTCTGGTTTTGAAACGGAGAAAGAAATCCCGTTCACCGTGTTGGAGCCGGAGGTGACGGCGACGTCGAGGAGGCCGCCCAACTCATCAATGTTTCGCACCGTGATTGTCAGCATGTTGTTGACGTCGTAGGCCACGACCTTGCCGGGTTGATTATTTTCGCGGCCATAGTCCATGCGGGGGTTAACCGAGAAATTCGAGGTTGCCATGTCGCGGGCGTCGACACCTGCGGTTTTCAATGTGTCGAGCAGCGACCGCATCGACTTGGTATTGGCATCGAGTGCGTCACGCGCCGTTGTTGCTTGAGTGGTGACACCAATTGAAACGACGGCAAGGTCAGGCACCGCGCGCACTTCACCGTGGCCGGAAATGGAGATGGCGCGGACCATTTTTTGCTCCTGTGCGATGGCGGGAGAAAGTGCGAGGGTGGAAAGAAGCAGGGCGGCGACTATGATTTTGAACATCAGGTTCTCCTTGATGCAGCTGCTAGGAATACCTTACGACGAATTTGTGGCGTCAGCGGAAGGGCGGTTCGTCGAAACTGCGGAGCTTGCG
>JANNNG010000171.1:0-6800 GCA_031398425.1 Hyphomicrobiales bacterium
GAAATCACAAGTTTCAAGCCGTCTTCAACCGACATGTCCAGCACCTGCACTTCATTCTCAGCCACAAAGAATACGTAGCCTGATGTGGGGTTGGGTGTTGTCGACACATAGACGGCATACATTTTCTGCCCCGGCTTCATGCCGATCTGGCCACTGTCCAACTCACGCGAGATGAATGCCACCGACCAGGCATCTCGCCTTGGCCACTCAACCAGGCAGACTTTCTTGAAACTGGCACCTTTCTCGGAAAACATCGTTTCGAAAATCTGTTTCGAGCCTTTGTAAATAGAACGCACGACGGGTGTGCGATTGACCAGCCCATCCCACCAGCCAATGACAGTGCGACCAACGAGATTGGCGCCTAGAAAACCCACAAGCGTGATGATGAGCAGCGCAAAGACCAGACCCGTGCCCGGAACCTTGAAGGGCAGATAATGATCGGGGTTGTAAGTGGCGGGAACCAGGGGCTTCACCCAGGAGTCAAAAACCCCAATGAACCACACGGTGGCCCACACCGTGATGGCAACGGGAGCCAGAATGACAAGACCCGTGAAAAAATAGCGACGCAAGCGTCCAAAGGGGGATTTTCCCAGTGTAAGTTCTGGTTTTTTTGCTGGCGTCTGGTCGTTGCTCATGACCCTTGATTGCTATATCCCGCCAACTCGTGCAAGACGCGTTTTCAATGACTGCAGTGCGTCTCTTTTATCTTGCCTTGGGTTGGCTTTCCGTCGGTCTTGGCGTGGTCGGGATCATCCTTCCCATTCTGCCCACCACGCCGTTTCTGATTGTTGCGGTCTGGGCCTTCAGCAAGTCTTCGCCGGCCTTGGCAGAGCGATTGCGCAATCATCCCACAGCTGGCCCCTACATTCGTGGCTGGCAGGATCACGGCGTCATTCCCGTTGCAGGCAAAGTGTTGTCGACGGTCATGATGGCGGTGGTTGGCGTGTATCTCGTGACATTCACGACGCTGCCGACGTGGGCTGTCTTGGCTGTTTGCGCAGGGATGGCTGGCATTGCCGCATACATTCTGACGCGCCCGAGTGTTGCCCCAAGGGATTGAGTTTGGAGCCTTTCTGATGATGAGTGACGTGCGTCCATCGTCGTTATCCCGGCGAAGGCCGCAATGGCTGGTGGAGAGAAAGGCCCTTATCGCCCTTCGGGCACTTCCCCAACGAGTTGGGGAAGGACTCGCAGCTTCGTCTTCCCCAATTTATTGGGGATGTGCCCGAAGGGCGATGGGGGCCTTTTTGGGCTGAGCTCAGAACATCAGACACCTTGAACCGTAAAGACTCTAATTGTTCAGCGACGCCGGATATTGCTCAGACCACACCCGTGCGCGGGCCTCAGCTTCCAGTCTGGTATCTTCGCCGATGGAAGACATCAATTGATTGTAGCGGTTGGCAATCTGCGGGTTGTCTTCAGGTTTGGCTGTTTCCATGGCGAGGATGTACCACATCACAGCCCGGGTTTCGTTCTTCTTCACACCCTTGCCTGACCAATAGATATCGCCGAGGTAGGCTTGTGCCGCAGGATCGCGCTTGCGGGCTGCAGCGGTGAGCCACTTCAAACCTTGCTGCGGGTTTTGCTTCACACCCTCGCCCACCATGTTCATTTGCCCCAGGGCAAACTGCGCCGCCGGGTGGCCATAGGTCGAGGCGATGCGCAAATAGGTGCGTGCAGCAGCGTCCGGTTCAGCCTTGATACCAGCTTCCGCAATGCCGACACGGCGATAATTCGCCATGTGGATTTGACTGTCGATGACGATACGCAGGCGCTTGTTGTCGGACTCCTCGGGGTCGTAGCTCTCGGCCACGCGGCTATAATAGGTGTAGGCAACTGAAGCACTGCGTGGCACCCCCTGCCCCAACCGATACATATGCCCAAGGTACCAGTCCGCCACCACATTGCCGTCATCGGACTCGCGGCGGAAATATTTCAGCGCCTTGTCGTAGTTGCCATCGCCATAGGCGTTGCGGCCTTTTTTGAGATCACTGGTCCAGAACGGTATATTGATGTGCGGAAGCTTGAGATCAGGTGGCGCTGGCAGGTAGTCAAAAAAACCAGCACCCTCCTCGGGCTCGGCGGCGTGCGCAGGCAAGCTGACAGAAATCATGAGCGCTACCAGCACGCATGCCTTGCAACCCCATTTCGCCATCGCACTGTTCACGATCAACCGACTTTAAAACCTTCAACAAAACTGATTTTCTCTGCGGATTTGCTGCATTGCGCTGTATGGGTTGACGGGCCGTTAAGCCCACGATTGCCTTGCCGAAATCCGCTGGGAAAATGTTGTAACCGTATCGGCGTAACCAGTAATTGCGGCGGATCAGGGCTGCAAAAGCGGTTGATATGCCACAAACCAATAAATCAAAAGGCTGTTGCCAGTTTGCAACAAACGTGAAAAGGCTCTGCACCGCTGGAACAAAAAGTGGCAGTGTGCAATTTGCGAATCTTGGGGAAAACCGATGTCAGAACTTGTTGGTGAAATTCAGACGGCGACCAGTGCCGCGCCACCGGAGCGCCTGAATTTCAGCTATACGAAGCGGCCAGGTTTATTGAAACTGACAATTGTCAACTTTCTGCTCAGTATCATCACACTGGGCTTTTACCGTTTCTGGGCAAAAACCAATGTGAGAAAGCATATCTGGTCGTCGGTCCATATCAACGGCGAACCGTTAGAGTACACTGGCACCGGCATGGAGTTGTTCAAGGGCTTCCTCGTAGTGTTTTTCGTGCTGCTGCTGCCCTATATCCTGGCCGTGACAGCAGCCACCGTGATTCAAGGCCCCGAATCGCCTATTGCTGTTTTGTTGCAGATTGCGTTTTTCCTTGCGATCTATGTGCTGTGGGGTTTTGCCGTCTACAAGGCCCGGAAATTTCAGCTGTCGCGCACTAACTGGCGTGGCATTCGCGGAACCCTGGTGGGCTCGGCCATGATCTACAGCCTGCTTTATTTTGGCTCGATGCTTGCAAAATCCATGAGCGCCGGGTGGGCAACGCCGGTGATGAACACGGTGTTGGCTGAACAGATCACGAATGACATGCGCTTTGGTGATGCGGCATTCAAATTCAAGGGACGTGCCGGGCCGCTCTATCCCACCTATGCCATGTGCTGGCTGCTGACGTTGGTGGCCATCATCGCAATCATCGTCATTTTCGTCGGTTCAAGCACTTTGACGGATGAAATCAAATCCATGTTTGATCCCGACACCTCACCCGACACCATAGCGGAGATTGTCAAATACATCATTCTGGCTGGCGTCATCCTGTTCTTCACCTTCATGCTGGTCATTCCCATGCTGTGGGCCATCTATACGGCGAAAGAACTGCGCACCTTCGCGACTTACACACGGTTTGACGGTGTGCCTTTCACACTGGATGCCACGACGGGGAGCGTGATCTGGTTGACTGTCATCAATTTGCTCCTGATTGTATTTACGCTGGGCATCGCATGGCCTTTTGTGCAACAGCGAATTGTGAAGTTCTTCGTTGACCGCATGACGCTTGAAGGCCTGGTGGATGTTGACCGCATTCGCCAATCCTCGGCGAAAATGGACAGGCGTGGCGAGGGTCTGGCAGATGCGTTCGATGTTGGAGGTTTGTGATGAGTATTGAAGCTATCTATTTCGATGGAGAGATGGCCCGCGACCATGCGGTGACGGTCAACCGGGTGGGATCAAATCTCTCTTTTCAGGGTGCTGCGGTGCCAGCGACGACCTGGAGCATCTCCGGACTACACTCCATCGATCCGCCAACACCGGGACAACCATTCCGCATCACCCATGACAACAAGCCCGGTGCCAGGCTCATTATCCGCGATCAGGCGTTTATCGATGATCTGGTGGCCCAGAACAGCCACCTGAAGGGCGGTTATTCATGGCGGCATCTGGGGCAGGTTCTCGGCTGGACGGCAGGTGGCCTCGCAGCCTTTGCGGGCCTCGGCTACCTCGCCATGACCGTGTTGCCACAACAGATAGCGGGGCTGTTGCCACACAGCTGGCGCGACCGCAGTGGTGATCAGGTGATCACGTCGCTTGTTGGCACAGCCAAGCGCTGTGAGACGCCGGGCAGCAAATCGGCGATTGCGGCCATGGTGGCTGCACTTGCGGAGAGTGGCACAGACATTCCCTCTGTTGCGATAGACATTTATGACATGGATTTGGTCAATGCTTTTGCCGTGCCCGGTGGACATATCGTTCTCACACGCGGCCTTTTGAAGGAAGCTTCTGACCCAGATGAAGTCACGGGTGTTTTGGCGCACGAGTTGGGCCACGTCTATCATCTGCATCCCGAAGCGCAGCTGGTGCGCTTTGCGGGCTTGCAGGTGTTGGCAGGTGCGATTTCCGGTGGCAGCAGCGGCGACTTGGTCACCAGTGCTGCGGGCTTGGCCACGATATTGCGTTATACACGCGAGGCCGAGAGAGAGGCAGATGCCTACGCTCGCGATGTGATGGTCAAAGCGTCAGTGGATCCAATCGGTCTCAAGCGATTTTTCGAGAAGTTCATGAAGCTCGAAGGCATCAAGCCGGGAGAGCCTCCCCAGGAGTCCTCAGCGCTGGACACAATAGGAAATGTTTTTTCCACGCATCCCGGCACCCAGGACCGGATCAAGGAAATTCAACCGCTCCCTGCGGGAAAGACGCCCGTGAAAATCATGACCGATGAACAATTCAGGGATCTGCAACAGGCCTGTGGTTAGCGAGCAGCTTCTCTTCATGTTGAACGAACCATTCGACCATGGCCGCCCACACCGTTCGCGCGAGGTCGGGGTTCATGCCAATGCGTTCGGCACCCGTAGTGGCGTTGTTGATCACGTCATCCACGCGTGACTGAATGCGTCCGGGCAGGTTTTCGGCCCTCTTGCAGACGATCACCTCGTCAACCAGTTTTTCGCGCTTTGCCAGAAGTTTGACAAGTTCAGCATCAAGCGAGTCAATCTGTTGGCGCAGGGCTGACAAGGTTTCACTCATCATGTTAAAATGGCGGGAGCTGTCCGGTTGCGCCATGCGGCCACTTGAAGCGGATCACGGCTTGGCTCTGGCACGTGGCTCATAGACCCAGGGGCGCATGCCTTGCCGGCCTCGCACATGCTGAGTTTGTCCATCTGCATAAACCGCATAGGCACCGTTACGCCAGACGTCAAACCGGTCAATTGTGACTTTTGTGCCTTTGCATTTACGCCGCAGTGGTTCTTGCGACACAACAATGTCTGCCGCGATGCAAGGAGACAAGCCCATCGGTTGCTTCAGCATAAAAGCAAATTTCAGACCTTCTCTCGTCGCCTCGCAGGCCGCTGGTGAGCACGTCCATGCTGGTCGTTTTGAGGCTGACTTGAAACCTGCGGGATCACCTGCCCGTGCAAGCCAACGCGAAACACTTGCGGCTGCTTGTCGAGGATGGGCAGGAACCAATCCTTCGTCCGTGAAAAGCGCAACATTTCCTGCACGTTCATCCACCAGAAGAATGGGTGCCTGGGGTCCATGGAAGTGCAAAACACAGGCAACCAGCGCGAAGGGTATGCTGAGCAGGCGAAACCGCGTGATGGGCAGCACAAAAAAAGTTGCCGCCAAGGCAAGCGCTGCAGCAACCACCACATTCAAAAGTGGCAAGCGAAACCCTGCCCCGGGCCAAGCCGCCACCCAGTCCGAAATCCACATCACCAATTGCAGACCCCAGCCCATGAGTTTGAGAGGAACTGCTTCCAGTCCCAGAGGCATGAGCAACACACTCGCCATGGCGGCGGGCATCACGACAAGACTCACGATCGGCAAGGCCAGCGCGTTGGCCACCACCCCGAAGGGTGCAAGACGACCAAAATGGTGCATGGCGGGAATACCGGAAAGTATGCCAGCTACTAGCGAGGTTGCCAATGAAGCCGCAGCTCCAATGGTCACGCGCCTTGCCCAGCGGCGAACAACCGATCTACTAACCGCAGCGATGGGTGCAGGAATTGCTTTTTGCCACCAACGAAAGAACGCGGCAAGCCCCATCACGGCCATGAATGACATCTGAAAACTGGCAGCAAGCGCCTGTTCTGGCGACCACAGCAGAATGATCACGGCCGCCAGGGCGAGATTGTGCAGTGACAGCGCCGGCCGGTCCACCAGGACAGCGAAGAAGACGACGGCAATCATGATGAATGATCGTTCCGTCGCGGCTCCGGAGTCGGCGAGCAACATATAGAGAAGGCCGACCACGATAGCGAAACCCGCTGCCCATTTCTTGATGGGAAAGGCGAGCGCCAGTACGGGTGAAAAGGCGAGAACAGCGCGCAGCGTCCAGAAGGCTCCGCCTGCCACAAGCGCCATATGCAATCCCGAAATCGACAGGATATGAAACAGTCCTGACGCCTGCAGGCTCTCGTTCATGCTGCGGGGAATAGATGCCCTTTCGCCTGTGATCACCGCGTCTGCAAAGCTGCCCAGCGGGCCCGGTATGGCTTCGCGCACACGCCCGCCGATGGAGGCACGCAAATCGTGGAACGCGCGACGTACAACAAAGCGCCACGGCACTGGTTCAATGACAGTCGTAAAGCCGGTTTTGCTTCGCCCTATTGCCCCAATGGATTGAAAATAGAGTTGGCGGCCATAGTCAAAGGCGCCCGGCTGGGCAGGCCGTGGCAAGGGTGCCAGATCCGCTGTCAATCGCCCTGTTTCTCCCACTCGAGGGACTGCGTGCTTGCCTGTGACTTGAATAAGGACGCGCAACGGTCGTTGACTTTCAGGCAAACCATCGGCACGCGTGAGTTCGAGCACCAGTGAAAATCGCTGTCTGGAGCGCACGTCAACGTCAACCACGTG
>JANNNG010000182.1:0-4372 GCA_031398425.1 Hyphomicrobiales bacterium
GCGTGGCAAGGGCGCTGCATCGGCTGGCGAGGGTATTGCAGGCGATGCTCTGGTGCAAATCTCAATTGCTCCCCACCGCTTTTTCACCCGCCATGGCGACGACATTCACGTGGAGCTGCCGATCACCCTTGCCGAAGCCGTGTTGGGTGCCCGCGTCAAAACCCCCACTCCTTCCGGTTCAGTGATGCTTGCCATCCCCAAGGGATCGAACACAGGTGCCGTGCTGCGTCTCAAGGGCAAAGGTGTGGCCCGTCACGGCGGACATGGCGATGAATTGGTCACACTCAAGGTGACATTGCCGCAACACGCTAACGCGGAACTGGAAACGTTCCTTTCCCATTGGAAACCGGGACCAAGTTATGATCCGCGCCGGGAGATGCTGTCATGATCATCACGAAACTGGAATTTCTCAGCCGCACCAGACTCGATCAACAATCGCTCGACATCTGGATAGAAGAAGAATGGCTGGTTCCGGAGAAAGTTGACGCTGAATTTGCCTTCTCAGAGGCAGACATCGCCCGCGCTCAACTAATTTCAGATTTGATTGCAGAATTCGGTGTGAACAGTGAAGGCGTCGGCGTCATTCTGCACTTGGTAGACCAATTGCACGGATTGCGATCCGTTGTAGCAAACCTTCTGGAGTCTGCGCGAAACAAACCGGATACAACACCTGAAATATCCTGAAGTATCCAGGAACCTTCACCGCGTTGCGCCGTTTAATTTAAGGCAACCATATCAGGGGAAAATCGACATGAGCCATCAACATTTTCATGCCGTCATGTGGATAGATCACCGCGAAGCGCGCGTATTCCATTTTGGTCGCGAGGATGTGGAAACCTTGGTGCTGCATCCCGAAAAACCCACTCGTCAGGTGCATCACAAGTCAAATACCATTGGCAGTGGCCATGAAGTTCTCGCCAAGGAATTCCTGCATGCGGCTGCCCAATCGATCGCAGATGCAGGTGCAGTTCTCATCACCGGACCTTCCAACGCCAAAACTGAACTGATGGCGCATATTGAAAAACATGATCCCGAACTTCTCAAACTCATCCTTGGCGTTGAAACCGTCGATCATCCCTCAGACGCCCAGCTTGTCGCTTATGCCCGCAAATATTTCAAATCAGCGGATCAGATGCATTCCCGTTAAGCGGCCTGCGCACTTTGTTGTTGGGGTCGTCTATTGGTACGTAAAATAAAATGAGCGACCTGCAATCATCACGCCGAAAGCTGAAATATGTGATGCTGGTGATTGTTGCGTTTTGTGTTGCCGTGATTTTGACCTTCGCAGTTCCGGTGCCGTTATGGCGCACCGGGCGGGAGGCCGCTGTACCGCTCAATCTGGTCACTGGCGGTCCCCCCGCGGTCCGATCAAACCGACTGTGGATCGATACTGATGCAGCGTGCGGTGCAACGCCGATGACTGATCCCGACGATTGTTTTGCGATTGCCTGGCTGGTTGAGAATGGCCACAGGATTGTGGGCATATCAACAGGTTTTGGCAATGCCAGCGGCGACCTTGTCTATAAAACGACCAAAGCGCTTGTTGCAAAAATCGCGGAGAGCGGCCAGGGCGACATTCCCGTTTGGCGCGGCTGGACTGGTCCGATTGCGGATCGGCAAAGCATTCAGCCGCCCTCTCGCGAAGCGCTCCGCGCTGCGTTGGTGGACGGACCACTCACCATACTCGCACTCGGACCGCTGACGAACATTGCAGACACACTTGAAGATCGTCCTGATCTTCTGGGAAATGTGACGCGGCTTGTTGCGGTGATGGGACATCAACCCGGTCACTTGTTCCACCCTTCCGAGGCGTCAGGTCGTGGCACTCTCTTGGGACATGGGCCAATTTTCCGCGATCTCAATTTCAGCAAAGACGAAGCCGCGACCCGTTCCATTTTGAGAATGCACCTGCCTTTGACGCTGATTCCCTATGACGCGTCTCTCCGCGCCAGCATTACAGCAGCAGACCTTGAAACGCTGGAACAACGGGGGCCAGCGCTGCGCTGGGTCGCATCAACTGCCAGGGGCTGGCTGGATTTTTGGAAACGTGACATCGGACAGTCCGGGTTTTATCCTTTCGACTGGGTTGCCGCAGTCTATGTCGCAAAACCCGGCCTGTTCAATTGTGCTGAAACCAATGTTTGGATCGCAACCGAGTGGGCATTCTGGGTCTACCCGCGTGAGAGCCTGCTTGTGGAGCCGCTGACAGACAGACAGCAAGGTGTTGCGTTGTATTGCCCACAAACTGATCCTTTCCTGCATGACTATCTGATGTCCGGCAGAATACTGGGCGGTTGAACACTCTGACAGTTGGCTTGCCTGTCAGCGTGCCGGAACCAATCGCACCCCCCATACGCTTTTTGTACCGAACACAAATTCTCATTCAGGATTGAACAAGATGACAACCAAAGTCGAAACGCCGGTTTGGGAAAAACCGCATCCAAATTCATCCACCAAGTCAACCAAACTATCCGCCAAGCAGAAAACCAGTGCAAAGAACACAGCTGCCAAGGCGGGGCGACCTTATCCGAATATGGTGGACAATATGAACACAGCAAAGAAAGGCACCTGATCATGGGCAGCATTCTCAAAGACCCGAAGGGTGGACTGACTGCAAAAGGTCGGGAGCACTACCTGCAAAAAGACGGAGCACATTTGAAGCCTGGCGTGAAGAAACCAGACTCCGAAATGACACCCGACGAGATGCGTCGCAAGGGCAGTTGGGCCATGCGTTTTTACGGCCGAAGCGGGAAACTACCTCCACTCATCAAAGACGGCAAACCGACACGGTTTGCACGGACAGCAACGGCCTGGGGAGAAGACATTCCAACAACCGTCAGTGCTGCGCGCGCCATTGCAGCAGAGGGAAAAAAGCTATTGGCACTGTACAAGAGGTTCAAGGACGCTGATTGAAAAAAAGAGTTACCGTCATGAACAAGCATGTCCCCCTCGTCGAGGAAAAAATTAAAATCCGCTTGATTTTAGAGGCTTGGGCAAGGGCAACGCGTGAAGGGCGGCAAGACGATGTGCTGTCAGACCATGCTGAAGATGTCGTGATCTACGATGTGCTTCCGCCAATGAAGTATGACGGGACTGCGGCCTATCGCAAGAGCTGGAATGAATGGCAACCTGACACCCAAGGTGAAAGCCAGTTTGACCTGCAAGACCTCGTCGTTATGGCCGGAGAGGACGTTGCTTTCGCTCACTGTTTCATAAGATGCGGCGGCACTCTCCCCAACGGAACGACATTCGAAGACCTGGTCCGCGCCACTTTCTGTCTCACAAAAGCATCGGGTTCATGGAAAGTCATGCATCAGCACATTTCGAAACCATTCCAAATGCCGACAGCCTGAGGAGTGACGCAATTTACTGTTTTGCTCATCGGCGGCTCCGTCGTTGTTGGTGGCTGGACGGCACGCCACTTGTGCGCAGCTCACCCCGAGGCGCCGCTCTTGATAGGAGGTCATGATATCGTCAAAGCTTGACATGCTGCTGAAATTGGCAAGGCGAAAGGCGTTGCTTGGGGTGGGATTGTGGAGATCAGCCTGCAATGCGGCTTGATGAGTTTACGCTGAACTATCAGAGAAGCTTGATCAGTCCATCATGCAGAGGTTGCACGCATCCCGGCTTCTTCACCTTCGCGTAACGCCAAATGATAACGGAACCATACGGTCCCGATTTAAGTTCTGATAGTGAGTCATAAAGGAAAAAATCATGAGCTACATTGATGGATTTGTTGTTTCAGTGCATGTTGGCAAGAAGGAAGACTATCGGACCATTGCTGCAAAATTATCAGCTATTTTCAAGCAACATGGTGCAACACGTGTTGTGGACGCTTGGGGAGACGATGTACCCGACGGCAAGCTCACGGACTTCAAGCGTGCGGTCAACGCCGAGCCTGACGAAGTTGTCGTGTTTTCGTGGATTGAGTGGCCCTCCAAATCGGTGCGCGACGCAGGCAACGAAAAGGCGATGAAAGATCCGCGCATGGTATCCCAGAACATGCCCTTCGATGGCAAGCGAATGATTTATGGCGGGTTTGAAGTTTTGAACGAGACGAAATAGGCAACCATTAACCTGACACGACGGAGTGGTCGGCGTAGAGGTACTTGAGGTCGTCATGTCGAAATCGGTATCTAACAAAATGGGCGTCAGGCGCGGCGCACGAGCATATTTTGCAAATGCTCCATTGCTGACGCTCAACGCCATGAAGCTGCCGAGCCTTGTCGTGAAGACAACGCTCGAGGGAGATTTTGATTACATTCATCTCTTTGTGTTTACTCAGACTGAAATGAATGAAATGTTACTTAAACTCAAAACTCACCTTGGGGCCGCTGGCAAACTCTGGGTGTCGTGGCCGAAGGGCAAACAA
>JANNNG010000193.1:0-11195 GCA_031398425.1 Hyphomicrobiales bacterium
TAAGGCGTGATCACGGTGATTTTATCACCCGCTGCGGATACATGGCTGCTCATCACAGAGAGCGCAGTGGCGGCGGCAAGCCCCAAAATGCCGCGACGAATGAATTTCATGGTGGTCTCCCAGGATTTTGTTTTTGTTTGATCTTGCACAGCATGGATTTTCCGGCACAATTAATCAAGGGGAGCAAATCCATGCTGATCGGCGTAGATGTAGGCACAACTTCGGTGAAAGCAGCGCTGTTTGACGCTGAGGGGCACGCGGTCAAAACATTTGCCCAGGCTTATCCCACCGATCGCCCTGCCCCACGTCACGTTGAACAAAATCCTGAAGACTGGATGAGGTTGGTTGACGCCGCCCTCTCGGCATTGGGCGCTGAAAGCGTCAAAGGCGTGGGCCTCAGTTCGCAGGTCAACACCCATTTGTTTGTTGACAACAACGGCAAGGCCCTTTTCCCTGCCATCACTTGGGCCGATGGCCGTTGCGAGGAGGAAGCCAAACGGCTCGACGCGCAGATCAGCGTCGAGGAAAAGCAGAAGTGGTGGGGCGCACCCCTTCCCATCGACGCCAGTCATGTGCTGGCCCGAATGGCCTATGTCGCGAAGCATCATCCTGATGTCTGGGCGAAAACACGCTGGGTGCTGGCGCCCAAGGATTATTGCCTGCTGCACCTGACAGGCGAAGTGGCGACCGACCCGATGACGGCATTCGGCCTTGTTGATGGAAATCTGACACTGGTGCAGCACCTGCTTGATTTGGTCCGCGGAGCCGCAGAACGGCTGCCGCCACTCGCCCCGTTCACCAAAGTCATTGGCACATTGCGAAGCGGCGTACCGGTAGTGACAGGGGCCATGGATGCGTGGTCCGGCATGATCGGCGCAGGTGTGAGTGAAGACGGCCAGGCACTTTATCTCAGCGGCACCAGCGAAATTCTCGGCATTGTGTCAGCAAAGAAAGCTCCGGTCCCCGGCGTCATTACGTTTCCGCGCTGCGAAGGCATCACGCTGCATGCGGGGCCAACACAATCCGGCGGGGCATCAATTGAATGGTTGTCGCGCCTGCTGGGCAAATCAGCGATCGAGCTTTCCGGACTTGCAGCCAGCGCCGATACAACAAAACCTCTGCCCCTGTTCCTCCCCCATCTCGAAGGCGAACGCGCACCGCTCTGGGACATCAACTCTCGCGCCTCGTTTGCAGGGCTCAACTCATCAATGGGAGCGGTTGAACTCACAAGAGCCGTCTTCGAAGGCGTAGCCTATTCCGCAAGACTGGCAATGGAAAGCCTCGAAGCCTCAGCCTGTTTGCGGCCTACGGAGATCAACCACTCGGGCGGTGGAGCAGCCTCCAATATCTGGTGCCAGATCAGGGCCGATGTTTTGGGGCGGCCTATCAAGCGGATGAAAATGCGCGCTGCGGGAGTGCTGGGTGCGGCGTTGATGGCGGGAGTGGGTGTCGGAGTGTTTGGTTCGCTGCGTGAGGCCGCGAAAAAGTTTGTAACGGCAGATCGGGTGTTTGCGCCAGTTGGGCGCGAGACAGCACGGCATGAAGTTGGGTTTGAGAAATACAAGCTACTCTACAGTCAGTTGGTGCCTTTGAATCACAGGTGAGTGCAAGTGTGGCGGAGCTGTCGGCTTTTGCGAGCAACTGGACGTGGCTGTTCGGCAGGGTTGAGTGCGGTCGATGACTTGCGCTGTTGACATACTGTATCTTTTATAGTGCGCGTTTTGTTGATGGTCGAACGACCGAAATCCATTCCACTGAATTTTTGGCCAATTAACTTTGGCAAGCAGCCTGCCCTTGAATGGTTGAGAGACCTACCTCAAGTAGACAGGAATGCGATTGGCCGCGACTTGCTTAGAGTTCAATTTGGCTGGCCAATCGGGATGCCTTTGGTGAAGTCACTTGGCGGTAGCTTGTGGGAAATGTGAACGTCTTTGGCGAACAGGAGAGAAGTACGCGTCATGTTTTGCATCAATGAAGAACGAATTATTGTTTTACACACATTTATAACGAAGTCCCGGAAAACACCTGCGAATGAGCTAGACATTGCAATGAAGCGCTTGAAGGACTTGGTATCATGAAGTTCAATCCAAAACATATCGGCTCAAGCCTTGATGAAGTGTTGGAAGAGTTTGGCATACTTGAAGAGGCAACTGATGCCGCGATCAAGTCTGTTCTTGCATTGAAATTTCAACAGGAAATGAAGAAGAAAAATCTCAGCAAGATCAAAGATGGCCGAAGCCATGAAAACCAGCCGTGCACAGTTGGACCGATTGCTTGATCCCAAAAGCGGCAACGTGACGTTGGCCACGATGCAGAAGGCGGCGAATGCGGTGGGGAAGAGTTTGCGGGTGGAGTTGGTTTAGACACCCCCTCCCCCCTTCGGGGTACTCCCCCGACGAAGACGCCGAGGGAGAAAAACATTCTTTTCTCCCTTGGCCCTCTTGGGCCGGGGGAGTACGGCGAAGCCGGGAGGGGGTGGTCCGGCTTGGCTACAGAGAGCGCAGCCGAACTCTCCTTGAACAATGGTGGATACTATTTTTTCGAGTCAATCGGATCGCCCGGCACAAACGAAACCGATATTTTCTTGCAGCGAATTAGCCCGTCCATTCCATAACAGGGTTCGAGCACGATTTCATAATCGTCCGCATTCGATTCCAATGTAGAATAGTATGACTTGGCTAACGGGTCAGGCGCACGTTGCTCTATTCTTAGGCCATCAATCACATTCTGCGCGTTGAACCCTTCCAGATTGAGATAGACTATGTCTTGAATTTCGAAAGTAACAACCGCTTTCTTATGCAGTACAAAGTAGCCGTCCTGCGTCTGTGAACTATCTATTGTCCATCCATGGATCGTCAAAAGGCCGGGCGTGCGTCGATTGAGCGCGAGAGAAACAATTTCGGCGTCATGAAAACTTGGCACCCTACTGAACCATTCTAGCAGCTGCGTACCACCGGGAAGTTTCCGATAGACAGACTCCAGATTTTGATATTCCTCTGAATGCATGTGAATACCAATAGCAGTGGAGCTTCCAAATGAAAACGGCCACCTTCCCAGGTGGCCGCTCATGATTACCAGTCTATTGACAGCCTGGCTTAGTTCCGCCCCTTATCCACCAACTTGTTCTTGGCAATCCAGGGCATCATTTCGCGCAGCTTTGCACCCACCGCTTCAATCTGGTGATTGTCGTTATTGCGGCGGATGGCTTTGAACCTTGCTGCTCCGGCACGGTACTCCTGCATCCACTCGGACGTGAATTTGCCCGTCTGAATATCGGTCAGTACGCGCTTCATTTCAGCCTTGGTTTCAGCCGTCACGATGCGCGGACCTGTGACGTACTCACCCCATTCCGCCGTGTTGGAGATCGAGTAGTTCATGTTAGCAATGCCGCCTTCGTAGATCAGGTCGACGATGAGCTTCACTTCGTGCAGGCATTCGAAGTAGGCCATTTCGGGGGCGTAGCCACCTTCGACCAGGGTTTCAAAACCGGCACGGATGAGTTCCACCAGTCCGCCGCAGAGCACAGCCTGTTCGCCGAACAGATCGGTTTCGCATTCTTCCTTGAACGTGGTTTCGATGACGCCGGAGCGGCCGCCGCCCACGCCTGAGGCATAGGACAATGCCAGGTCATGGGCATTGCCGCTCGCATCCTGATGGATGGCGATCAAACACGGCACGCCGCCGCCCTTCTGGTATTCGCCACGCACGGTGTGGCCTGGGCCCTTGGGAGCAATCATGATCACATCAACGGTTTTCTTCGGCTCAATCAAACCGAAGTGCACATTCAGGCCGTGGGCAAACGCAATTGCGGCACCGTCGCGGATATTGGGCGCAATCTCGTCCTTGTAAATGTCGGACTGCAATTCGTCAGGTGTGGCCATCATCATCAGGTCAGCCCACTTGGCGGCTTCGGCAACGGTCATCACCTTGAGGCCATCAGCCTCCACCTTCTTGGCAGTAGCAGACCCCTTCTTGAGGCCAACACCCAATTCCTTGGCACCAGAATCCTTCAGGTTCAGCGCATGGGCGCGGCCCTGGCTGCCGTAGCCGATGATGGCCACTTTCTTGCCCTTGATCAGGTTCACGTCAGCATCACGGTCATAGTAAACGCGCATATTCTCAAGCCCTTCAATGAATGGATTTTCCCGGACGCGGGCTTAGCGGGGCAAAGCACGCGATGCAAGCGCCTCAAACGGGGGTGAGGTGCCCGCGATAATGCACCAGAAGACCAAACGGCCATGTCGAAATCCGCACGTTGAACTGGTGGCGACCCTGCGCATCCACCCGCTCTTCAGCCGTGATGTCCGGCAGCAAGAACCGTGGCAGAGGCACGGGCCCCAGGCGCAAACCATCTATCACCATGTTCAATCCGAAATCCCGCGCTTCCAGTTTCATGCGAAACGCCCAAGGACCAAAGTGTTCTTCAACACAACTGGGGTGACCGCTTGCGATAGTCATTGCGCTCGCCATGTTGGCGTGGCCGAAATGCCTGCGCCAGATTTCGCGCGTTCCATCACTGTCTGTTGCGACTTTCACGGGCACAGAGTTGGCCCCAGGCGGAAAACCGAAGAGCCTTGCCACAACACGGCCAAGGGCCGTTTCGGCTCCTGTGATCTGCGCTTCGCCCTTGAGCACAACACCAGGCAGATTTTGGTGAATGCGCCTTGTCGTTTCAGGTAAAGCCTGCCAGGCTTCGGCACCGAGAATGTTTTCGAAAAGGTTGGATGCGTCTAGTTCCGTGCCTTGGCTGTACGTGCTGATCCCCAGCCTTGCAAAATGTGGTGCAATATCCGCAAGTGTCACCTCGCCCGCAGCAGCCCGTGCGCCAGATTTCAAGCCGTCTCTCCGCAAGGCCAGCGCGAGTGCCGGCAAAACCGGAATGTTGGGGCCAATACCCTGCTCTGCCAGCAAGCTCCAGTTCGCAACGCAAGGCCGGTCATTGGCATTATTGCCCTTTACTTCCACCAACATGCCGCCTTTGTCGCTGCCAAACCATTTGAGAAGGTTTGCCGCCATCATCAGAACGGGTGTCAGCTTCGGCAAATTCCTCACTAGGCGAATGGAACGCGCAAAGGCCAGCAGGCGAAGGCCATGGTGCATGATGACAAGTTCAAGGCCCGCCTTGAAAGTTGCCGAGGCCCTGGGTTGAAAACGCTGCACCAGCAAATCCTGATCGGGCGTTTCACAATGCACGAAATTGCGTTTTCCAAGCCCTGGAATGCTGCGTCGTTCATTGCCGCTCCAGCCGGTGACTGTGCGCCAGTCGCCATCGGCAAACACACGAAAGGGCGCACCCGCATAGGACAGGATGGCCCGCACCACAGCCACACCACGGGGCGCGCGATTGCCCGGCGTTATGCCCACGAATATGCTGTGAATAGTCTGCCACCCCGATGTGATGTGATCAATCACGGCGTGAGACAGGGCGGGGGTAGTGCTCGCCCCACTGATCACGAACACCCCAGCGGCCTTGGCGCGTGCGTCGAGTGTTGGCACCCTCGCCACAAAGTCACGTGCGTCGGAAAGGTCCATGTAGTTCACACCAGCTTCAATACAGGCTTCGGCCAACTGCAACCCGCTGTTCTGAAATGGCCCCGCAGCATCAATCAGCAGCCCACCTCGATAGACCGACAACGATTGGGCCCCAGGCTTTTCGCGATTGATGACCAGTGTTGATGTGCCTGCAGGCAAACCTGTCTTAAGCACGACAAGCGATGATGCATTGCGGCCGGCCAGCACCAGGGGCCCTACCCCACAAGCGACCAGTTGCCGGACAAGCCGCTGCCCAAACACGCCACCAGCGCCCACGATGATCACAGTCTCTGTCACTCAGGCTCCCCCTGAAGAGCATGTTATCAGCAAAAACAAAAAATGTTTTCCGCCGATGTCGAAATCTGCCAAGGCTGGGCGTCCTTTGGGTGTTGAAACCCTTAAACTCATATGGAGCGACGATGATTTTCTCAGTAACACCCCTGTATGCTCTGCCTTTGGCGGCAATCTATCTAATCCTGTGGATGCGCGTGACCATGTTGCGCTCAGCAACGGGTACATCCATCGGCGACGGCGGCAATCCCGCTTTGCTGCACCGGATACGCCAGCACGGCAATTTCGCCGAATGGACCACCATGATCCTCATTCTGATGATCCTTGCCGAGGGCATGGGTACACCGAAGTTGTATCTGCACATCTCCGGCGCTCTTCTGCTGATCGGGCGGATTGCCCATCCATTTGGGCTCAAGATCGACAATGCCAGTCATCCCCTGCGCTATGTCGGTAATGGCACCAACATTCTCGCAGCCCTCAACGCCATGGTTTGCCTTGGCGTGAACATCCTCGGTCTCTGATCCAACTTCATCATTCAAAGGACAAACATCATGCAATACATGCTTCTCATCTATAACGATCCTTCCAAAGAACCAGCCTATGGCACGCCTGACTTTCAAAAGATGATGGCGGAGTTCTTCGCCGCCAATGAACAGATGAAGGCTGATGGCGTGTTGCGCGGCGGCGAAGGGTTGAAAGGCATCGAAACTGCCACGTCATTGCGCATCAAGTCCGGCAAGGTGGAAACCATGGATGGGCCTTTCGCTGAAACGCGCGAACACCTCGGCGGATACTATGTCATCGACGTCAAAGACCTTGACGCGGCGCTGAAATATGCGGCCCTTCTGCCATCGGCGCATTTTGGCACCATCGAGGTGCGCCCGCTGATGGACTATAATCCGGCTGGTTAATCCATGACGACTGCCGCCCCCCAAGCCTCGGCAAGTGCCATTGCCGTGGCCAAGGTTCTCGACCACGTCATGCGGTCAGACCGGGGGCGGCTGCTTGCCAGCCTTTTAGCGGTTTTGCGAAACCTGTCACTGGCTGAAGAAGCCCTGCAGGAAGCTGCGGTTTCCGCCATGAACCACTGGAGCCGATCCGGCCTGCCCCAGTCGCCACAAGCCTGGCTCCTCACCGTCGCACGGCGGAAGGCACTGGACCGGTTGCGCGGAGCCACGCGTGAAAACAAAAAGGTTCACGACATGTCCTACCTCATGGCACAGGAAGAAGAGGACGCAGACGAAATCCCCGATGAACGCCTGCGTTTGATCTTCGCCTGCTGCCACCCTGCCCTCGAAATGAAATCTCGCGTGGCACTGACGCTGCGCGCAGTCTGCGGTGTGACAACCGTTGAAATTGCCAGACTGTTTCTCGATCAGGAAGCCACCATGGGCCAGCGCCTCAGCCGGGCCAAAGCTAAAATTGCGGCTGCCGGGATTCGATTCGAAGTGCCAGCCTCTGAATACTGGCCAATGCGGCTGGAAGCTGTGCTGACGACGATCTACCTCATTTTCACAACAGGCTATGTGGCAGGCCCCGTTGAAGAGCGTGACCTGTGCCAGGAGGCTGAATATCTGATCCGGCTGATCAACCGGCTGCGGCCTGAGGAAGCAGAAATTGAAGGCGCATTGGCAATGATGCTGCTCACCGCGGCGCGTAGAGCCGCCCGCATTGGACAAGATGGCGCAAGCCTGCCGCCCACGGAGCAAGACCGTGGCCTATGGGATCACGCAAGAATTGCCGAAGGCCGCGCCCTGTTGCAGCAAGCCATGCAGCGTCACAAACCTGGTCCCTTCCAGATCAAGGCGGCCATCGCAGATTGCCAAATGGCCGATCCCGCACCAGACTGGCCACAGATTGCGCTGCTCTATCAATCACTGCTGCGACACGAGCCCACGCCGATTGTCATGCTGAACGCTGCCGTCGCCGCAGCAGAAGCAGGGCATGCCGCGGAAGCTTTGCGCGTTGTCGAAAGTCTGGTGGGCGAACTTGCAGGCTATCAGCCGTGGCATGCTGCCCGTGCTGCTCTGCTTGTGATGACAGATCAAAAGTCCGAGGCCTGCCTTGCCTACAAGCAAGCCATCGACATGACGTCCCATGCTGCAGAAGCACTTTTCCTGCAAAAGCAATTAATTTCCGCGTCACCTTTCGCTGTGCGACGCAGGTGATCAATCACTGTCGCACAACCGAATGAGGTGAACTTGTCACGCGGCGTGACGGGAGGCGGCTCGCTTGTTCAGGTTTTCGATTGTTGGCAACTGCTCTGGCACAACTTCATCGTTGCGTTTCAGCCAGACCGGCGAAGCGGAATTCTCGTCGTCCGTAAGTGACATGACCACGAGACAAGCTTGTGTCCAGTGCTCTTCGGCCTTGCCATCAGGGCGGCCTTCATCTTCCCACAGCTGATAGGCGATGGTTTGTTTTTGCTGTTCCAGATCAAGTTCGGGGGTTTCTTTGGGTGTACGATGTTTCATGGCGGAGTTCCTTTTCTGCGAAAGTTCGGTCGGAAATAACCAAGGGCAAATAGACGAATCACCTGCCCTCCAAGAACTACGCCGAAAAATCATCCGTGCAAGGATAATCTGTACACGGTGCAATCACGTTCAAGTCTCAGTTGAAGTGATGAGCAACCTTGCACCCACTGCACCCAGAAATGCGCCTGTGATGCGGTCGATCAATGTCTTTGCCTGCAAATAGAAATTGCGAACAGGGGTTGCGCCAAAAAACAGCGCCACGACGCAGTACCACCAGAACTCGTTCAATGTCACAATAGCGAGCAACGCAAGCAGCAGCCACGGCTGCGGGTTGGCTGGCAGCATGGCAATGAATATGGAACCGAAAAACACCATGACTTTCGGGTTGCTGAGTTGCACCCACAGTCCGCGCAGGAAAGGACTGCCTTGAATTGCATCGCCATGCAATGTGAGCGGTTCATGGGCGTGGCGGAAAATCTGGAACGCAATGCAAAGCAGAAACAATGCACCAAGAATTTTCATGGCAATGAACAACACGGGCATGGCATGGAACAGAGCGTTGAGGCCGAACAGTGCAGTACCCGCCCAGATCGCGCTGCCAGCGGCAAGTCCGGCGGCCACCTCGACACCGTCACGGCGCGAGCGTACCACGGCAGTGCGGGCTGTGATCAAGAACGATGGTCCGGGTGAAATGATTGCCACCAATTGGGCCGAAGCGATGGCAAGAAGTGTGAGAAACTCAGGTGTCAGAAATCGCATGACGGAACAATCGCACAGTTTCAGCCATTCCGAAAGTGAGAGCATCCGCAGTGATGGCGTGTCCTATGGAAACTTCCAACAAGTTCGGCAAGGCGGCAACAAGTCTTGGCAGGTTCTCGCGCGTCAGATCATGTCCGGCGTTCAACCCCAGCCCGGCATCCGCAGCTGCATTGCCGCAGGCCACGACCCTGGCGAATTCGAGCATCATGTCCTGCGTTTCAAACGCACCGCCATAGGGGCCAGTGTAGATTTCAACACGATCGGCGCCCGCCAGTTTGGCATGGTGCGGCGTGTGCGCATCGGGATCGACAAACAATGATACGCGCATGCCACCCTCGCGCAATCGCGAGATGATACCCCTTAACATGTGACCGTGCTTGGCAAAATCCCAGCCATGATCGGAAGTTGGCTGAAAAGGGTCATCGGGCACCAGTGTTACCTGGTCTGGTTTCTCGGCTTCGCAGAGTGCCAGAAACCGCTCGTCCGGATAGCCTTCGATGTTAAATTCGGCTTTGGAATAATCGGCTCGCAACATCAGCTGCAGATCCGTCACATCGGCCCGACGGATATGCCGTTCATCGGGGCGTGGATGGACGGTTATGCCATGGGCCCCTGCATCCAGCGCCGCCCGGCTCAAGTCCAGCAGCGAGGGCCATGGCACTTCACGACGGTTGCGCAAATACGCGATGGCGTTGACATTAACGGACAGTTGGCAAGGCATGATGGGCTCCCTACGCGACACTCTAAATCAAAACCGGATTGCCGTTACCTGCCGGAACCACATATTTTTCCCAGTCCACTTACCGAATCTACCCGCCTGAATTGTCCACTTGCGATGCTCGCGTTTAGGCTTTAACCCTGTGATCTCATTCGCAAAGGCGACATGCGATGTTGACCAGACTACTCTTGCTGTTTTTATGTGTGCTGTGGGCAGCACCGTCCACCGAAGCTGGCCGCCGTGTGGCGCTGGTCGTTGGCAACTCGAACTACGTGCATTTTTCCGCCTTGGCCAATCCCTACAATGACGCGAAGGCCATTGCTGAGGCGCTCAAAAGTTCCCAGTTTGACGACGTGACGCTGGTGCGCGACGTGAACCGCACTTCCTTGAATCGCGCCTTGCAGGTTTTTTCTGCCAAGGCAGCGGGGGCCGATATTGCACTGGTATATTTTGCTGGCCATGGTGTTGAGGTCAATGGCGTCAATTATCTGGTTCCCATTGACGCTGAATTGCAACGCTCCACCGACGTGGCTTTCGAGGCCATTGCATTGGATCTGGCCAGAAATTCAGTCGCTCCCGCAGCCAAATTGCGCATGATAATTCTGGATGCCTGCCGCAACAACCCTTTCAAGCTGGCGGACAACAACGGTGTGCGCGCAGCACGGCGTGGCCTGCGCGGCGTTGAGGCTGATGCCAGCGAGTTTATCGCCTATTCCGCGAAAGAAGGCACCACCGCCCAGGACGGTCCGCCTGATGGCAACAGCCCATTTGCTGTGGCACTTGTCAATGCCATCAAACAACCCGGACTCGAAATTCGCCTGATGTTCGGCAAGGTGCGCGACGACGTCATCGCCGCCACCAACAAGGAACAGGAACCATTCACCTACACATCGCTCGGCGGCGAGTCGGTGTTTTTGACGCCGGCAGAACCAGTGGCTGTTGTTGCTCCCTCCGCCGCCATGTTGGCCATCAACATGGCCTGGGCGGAAGTAAAAGCATCCAAAAGCAAGGCCGTTATCGAAGGCTTCAAGCAGCAGTATAAAACCGATCCGAATTTTGGGGTTTTTGGTGCCTTGGCTGATGAGTTGCTTGTGACGTTGAACCAGAAAGTCGAAGCTTCGCTACCCCCGATCATCGTCCGACCCAAGAATGCTGTTGTGCAGCCACCATCACCTCCGCCGCTTCAGCCCGTCGTCAAACCGAAGTCGGCAGGGGTGCAGGTTGCTGCCCTGCCACCACCGGAACCCGTTACCGTTGCTCCTCCCGTGATTGAGCCAGACGTCGAAATTCCCGCTGGGCCTGACCCTGCAGTCGTCACATCCATGCAACGGGAGTTGAAACGCCTCGGCTGCTACGACGGAAAAGACGATGGCAAATGGGGTCGCAAGGCCGGCGCGGCAATGCAGAAATTCAACGACATT
>JANNNG010000266.1:0-5185 GCA_031398425.1 Hyphomicrobiales bacterium
GGGACGCTTCCCTTTTTATGAACGATGCATCAATTTATCTTATCGCCAATAGCGGTTGGAGGTGCATGGCCCATAGGACGACAATCACTCCCACCACGTCACTGCGTTGTCGGATGTGGTTTCTCTGGATCGTGTGTATGCGTTGACATGGGCGCTGCCGGGTCAGGCGGAACGCCAACACCATAAATTGTCATGTGCAGCCCCCAATAACTCGCCGCAAATACCGCCAGAAACCCGGCCAGCGACACCGGCAGCAACACGATGTTCCGCCGGATCGCGTTCATGAAATGCAGGTCCCGCGTGTGATCAACGGCAACGGCAATGATGATCATCATGATGAGGGCGTGGCCGATCATGTCGATGCGGCCAAAGGGATAGACGGCGGCGGTGAAGATTACGAGCAGGCCGAGGGCCGAGAGCCTGCGCACCAAAGGCGTGGCCAAAAGTCCGAAACCCAACGTGAATTCCGCCACACCCGCCATAGGGATGAACACGTCGCGTGGCAGGCCGAAGGTCAGGAAGGGTCGCTCCAGAACCAGGGGATAGAACCAGTCGGGGTAAGCGAATTTTTCCAGACTTGACCACATCAGGGCAATGGCAACGGCCCAGCGCAACACTTCAAAGCGGTGGCTGCGCCACTTTTCATTGTTGGATGCAGCGAGTACCAGATAGGCTGCTACGCCCAGCCCCAAGGCCAGATAATCAAAGAGATGAAACAACTCGTAGTCCCGCAGCGCCAATAGCCACAGCCCGATAATGCCAGCCGCCGACAGCGGCATTGTACGTTTTGAGAAAATTCCAGCGGCAATCAACAGCTGCATCCATGACACCCATTCGGCCGGGGTTTTCAAATCGGGTGTGAGGTAAACCCCGCCGACAGCAAAAATCGCCACAAAAAAGGCAGCGATGACGCAACGGACGAAATCATCAAGACGGTTCCACAGCGGGTCAGTCGCGCGGTCCATCCTTGCCATCACAGCAACGCCAAAGCGCGATTGTTCGACAAGTCGTGTGAGCATCAGGAACAGCATGACGAGTGCCACGCCAGTCCAGAACCAGGGGTCGGCCAACGTAACGCCCACGGGATGCGGAGAGGCCTTGACGATATAGGGTGCGAACCATTTCACATGGGCTTCGGCGGGTGCGGCAAAAGCAGCAAGTGCAATCGCCGCAGCACAATATCTGGATGTCATGGCAGTATCCGATCTGTTTCGCCGGTAGGGTACAGTAGCACCTGGTTTGAAATGGGCACCATCAATACTGCACTGGTGCCAATGATATATCTCGCCCTTTCTCCCCTCTGCGTCAGCTTGCACAGTTGTTAAATCTCCATGCCGTCGCCAAATCGAAACGATGACTTCTCCTGCACTCAAAGTCTGGTTCGACGGCAGCTGCCCTCTCTGCACACGCGAGATTGGCCTGATGCGCAGGCTCGACAGGACTCGGGCCATCACCTTCATCGATGTCACCTCCCCCACCAGTGTCTGCCCTTTAAACCCTGCCGAACTTCTCCAGCGATTTCATGCCGAGGAAAACGGCACCCTGCTGTCGGGTGCTGCGGCCTTTGGGGCGATGTGGCGGGCTGTTCCGCTGTTGCGTCCGCTGGGGCTGGCAGCGCGCAACGCTACAGTGTTGGCCGTGCTGGAACGCTTCTACATTTTCTTTCTCCGTCATCGCCCACGACTGCAACGCTTCGCCACCTGGCTTGAAAGATCGCCCGCATGACTCACCCGGTTCGCAATACGCCCAACCCCGACCAGGAGAGTGTGTGGGATTATCCCCGTCCGGCCATCGCCCAAGCTGTGTCGTCTTACCTCGAGATCATCCACCGTGGCGTTACCATTGCCGAGACGCGGACGGGCGTTCGCACCCTGGAAACCAGCCATCCGCCCAGCTATTATTTTCCGCGCGATGACGTGGACATGGCCCTGCTTTCTGCCTCCGCTCATTCGTCCGTCTGCGAGTGGAAGGGAGAGGCCTCCTATTTCGACGTGACCGTAGCGGGTGAGACATTCCCCGCCGTGGCCTGGAGCTACGCCAACCCGACCGCCCCGTTTCACATGCTGAAGCGACACATCGCCTTCTACGCCGCGCCGTTTGACGCCTGTTATGTCGACGATGAAAAGGTGGTGTCGCAACCCGGCAGCTTCTATGGCGGTTGGGTCACGTCAAAGCTGGCAGGCCCCTTCAAGGGAATTCCCGGCAGTCGCTTTTGGTAGAGCTGCATGTCCCAACACCAGCCACACAATGGCGCTCAATTCAGCTTTAATATGCGAAGTCCCTGAAAACCCTTGATATATCGCCGTTCCAGTTTCCTGCATACAAGTCCAGTAACTGGTCAGCCGAGGTTTTGCCAGTTGCAACCGTATCATCCAGAACATCCAGAAAGCCGCTTTCCAGTTTGCCCTTGCAGCCATGCACGTCGCGGGCGTCCAGTCCGGCGCGGGAAATTTTCAAGACTTCGCCCGAAACCTCACGAACCGTCCGTCCACGGATGATTGCGTCCAACGCTTTGGCCGGAACATCGTCGCGCAACCTCTGGCGCTCTTCCGCAGTCCAGTGCTTGACCATATCCCACGCGGCATCGAGTGCTGACTGGTCGTATAAAAGCCCCACCCAAAACGCAGACAACGCGCACAAGCGCCGCCATGGTCCCGCATCGGCGCCGCGCATTTCAAGATAGCTCTTCAGGCGAACCTCAGGGAAAATCGTGGTGAGGTGATCGGCCCAGTCTTTCTTCGTCGGTTTTTCGCCGGGCAATTGTGGCAACTTGCCTTCGAGGAATTTCCGGAAACTTTCGCCTGCGCAATTTACAAACTTGCCCTCGCGCATGACGAAGTACATGGGCACATCGAGTGCGTAGTCCATATAGCGCTCATAGCCCATTCCACTCTCAAACGCGAAAGGCAGCATGCCGGAGCGCGCCCTGTCGGTATCGGTCCAGACATGGGCGCGATAGGACTTATATCCGTTTGGCCTCCCCTCCAGAAATGGCGAACTGGCGAAAAGCGCTGTGGCGATGGGTTGCAGTGCCACCGACGTCCTGAGTTTCAGCACCATGTCGGCTTCACTGGCGAAATCGAGATTGACCTGCACCGTACAGGTGCGAAACATCATGTCTCGGCCCATTGACCCCACCTTGTCCATGTAGGGTGCCATGATGCCGTAGCGGCCCTTGGGCATGACCGGCGTTTGTTCGCGTGACCATAGGGGGCTTGCCCCAAGGCCCAGAAAGCCGATGCCCAGCGCATCACCAATTTCGCGCACCTGTTGCAGGTGTTCGTTGACCTCGGCACAGGTGTCATGGACCGACTGAAGTGGTGCACCTGAAAGTTCGAACGGCCCGCCGGGTTCCAGCGAGATATTCGCCAGACCCTGAGGATCAGCCAGGGCGATGAGGTTTTCGCCCTCGTAAATTCCATCCCAGCCAAACCGGTCGCACAGGCCTTCCAGCAGCTTGCGAATGGAGCGCGGGCCGTCATAAGGCACGGGTTCAAGCGTGTCCGTTAGAAACGCGAATTTTTCGTGTTCGGTGCCGATGCGCCAGTGGGATTTTGGTTTTTCGCCCTTGGCAAAGGCGGCGATCAGTTGATCCTTGCTCTCAATGATTGCCCGCGCTTCAGCATTGTCTGGGGTTGGTCCGCTCAATTTCGCCCGTTCCTTTTTTGTTTGGGAGGGATGTAGGCAAGATCACGAAAGGCGGCAAGTCACAAATCGTGATGGCACCAATCACCTATTGTCGCTTGCACAAGTGCCAGGGCAGCAATCGCCACGGTGTCGGCCCGCATGATGCGAGGGCCGAGGGAAATTGCCGTGACGAAAGGCAGGTTTCTTAATTGTGCCCGCTCCTCCGGTGTAAAACCGCCCTCAGGGCCAACCAGCACGGCGGCAGGGGGGGTCAGAGTTTGCAAGGCTGCAACGGGATTGGCAACCAACGCTGTTTCATCACAATAGATCAAGCGACGTTGCGGGTCCCAGGCTGCCAGAACCTTTGCCAGCGGCAATGGTTGCATCACCTCTGGCACAAAAACGAGATTGCACTGTTCTGCCGCCTCAATCGCATTCGCCCGCATGCGATCCAGATTGATCCGTTCACTGATGGTTCGCTGCGTGATCACCGGACGCAACCGACGCACCCCCAACTCGGTTGCCTTCTGCACCATGTAATCCAGCCTTGCATGCTTCAACGGTGCAAACAGATATTCGATATCGGGCGGACGCTTCACATCTGCCGTTCGGCGTTCCAATCGGACGTGTATGGACTTTTTTGAGACAGTCGTGATGTAGGCCAGCCATTCTCCGTCATTGCCGTTGAAGAGTGAGACTGCGTCACCAACGGCTTGCCGCAACACGTTGACGAGATAGTGCCCCTGCTCCGGAGCCAGGGCAAAGTCAGCCCCTTCCGACAGCGGCATTTCGACATGGAGGCGGGGTGTGGTTTTTGCCATGGCGCTCGTGTAACACGCGGAGCATGACTGTTTCCAGCGGCTCTACACACATTGCTGATGCCAAGCCTGTCAATTGGGTCGAGCGTTATCTGCCCGATGACGCGCTGCCCTATGCGCAGCTCATGCGATTGGATCGCCCTGTCGGCTGGTGGTTGCTGTTGCTGCCGTGCTGGTGGGCGCTGGTGCTGGGGCAGATCGCGGCGGGCGGAGGCATGCCCAACCTGTGGCATGGCTTACTGTTTCTGACAGGCGCCATTGTCATGCGTGGTGCGGGCTGCACCCTGAACGACCTCGCCGATCAGAAATTCGATGCGATGGTGGAGCGTACCCGCAACCGTCCGCTTGCTTCGGGTCGCATCTCGCGCACGCAGGCCTTCGGCCTTCTGGTGCTGTTGGGTCTGATCGGCTTTCTCGTTTTGTTGCAGTTCAACTGGTACAGCATCGTTCTCGGTGCATCGTCGCTGTTCGTTGTCGCTGTCTACCCGTTCATGAAACGCATCACACACTGGCCACAATTTGTGCTGGGCCTTGCGTTCAACTGGGGTGCGCTGATCGGGTGGACGGCAACTCATGCGGCACTGTCACCAGCGCCTTTGCTGTTATACGCGGGCGGCATCGCCTGGACCTTGGCCTATGACACGATCTACGCGCATCAAGATAAAGAAGACGACGTATTGATTGGGGTGAAATCGACGGCCCTGTTGTTTGGCGCAAATACCAGACCCTGGCTGGCCGGA
>JANNNG010000292.1:0-8781 GCA_031398425.1 Hyphomicrobiales bacterium
CGAGAAGCCGCCTTCGTTCATCTTTTCCCACAGCTCTTTCAGCAGCGGCATGAAACTGTCGGGGTGCTTCGTGCAGTCTTCCAGCAAATCCGTGAAGCTGTCTTCGGGGATCAGCTTGGTGTCCTCGGCAAACATGGTGAACAGGCAGCGCATCAGGAAAAGGGCTACTTCTTCTGGCGGGTATTTTTTGGCCTCCATGCGCTTTGACACTTCGGCCAAGGCTTTGGCAATTTCGCGCGTGGCTTTGGCTGAGGCTTTGGCGGGGTTTAATTCATGTGGGTTTTCCCAGATGAATTTGAAGCGCTCCAGCACCTTGTCATCGGCCAAATCATCCATGAACACGCGGAAGCCCTGACGATCCGGGAATTGTTCATAGTGGCGGCCTTTTCCTGTAAAATCGGCATAGACTTCAAAGCAGTGGCCCACGTCACAGATGATAATAAAGGGTGGCCAATCATGAGCAGACGGCAAAATGCGGGCGTAGCCTTCCGCCTGTTGGCGGGCGTTGAGCATGTGCACGTCCCACGCTCTGCTGGTACGGGAGGGTGCGTCTTGCTCCGGGCTGACGCCGAGCAGATCAGTTTGATCTTCGTTCTTCTTATTGGTCTTGAAACGCGTCTGCTTGGCTTCAACAATGAAAGCACCTCGCTTGTAGAGGTCCATGAAGTCCGTGCCGGTTTTGGTGCGCACGGGGTATTCATATTTATAGTCGCCATCCATGGGGCGGGGAACGCCGATGAGATCGCAGAAATCATTGAGAAAATGCTGGGCCTGAGAGCGTTCACCGCCTTGGGCATTTTTCCAGGTTTTTATGAAGTGTTCCGGCGTCATCCCCATGGGATGTGGCCTAGTGGATTTGTTGCATTGGGGAAAGAGGGATTTGTGCGTTGCCCGTCGTCCCCCACCCCCGGCCCTCCCCACAAAGGGCGGGGAGAGGTTAAAGGTTTGTAATTTACTTCGCCATCTTGCTCTTGATCAATCCCACAACGATTTGCAGGATGATGCCGCCGACACCCGACGCGGCGATGTTGCCGAAGTTGATGCCGCCACCGGCAGCCGATGTGGCGAGGCCAAGCAGAGGGCCGATCAGTGATCCGGCGCCGACGCCACCAATGGCGCCTGCGATGGTATTGCCGAGGCCGCCCAGGCTTGAGTCCTTCATTGCAGCGCCACCGACGTTACCGCCCACGGCACCGGCCACGGCTTGCAGGATGATTGGCAAAAGTGATTCCATTGTGTTGCTCCCATTATGATTCGTGCCCACCCCCGCGGCGGGAACGGCGCGTTGCTAGCAGCTTTGACAGGATTCACAAAGCAGGAGTCTCAGGGCCTAATAGGCATTCTCCGACTTCAACAACGCCAGCGGTGTTTTTGCCAGAATATAGAGATCAAAGCCGATGGACCAGCGGTCGATGTAGTCGAGATCATGCTTCACGCGCTGCTCGATCTTTTCGCGGGTGTCGGTTTCGCCGCGCCAGCCGTTGATCTGCGCCCAGCCTGTGATACCGGGTTTCACCTTGTGGCGGGCAAAATATCCATCGACCACTTCGTCATATAGCGTGCCTGCGGCTTTCGCTTGCGTGGCGTGGGGGCGAGGGCCGACAAGGGACAGTGTGCCTGTCAGCACGTTGAAGAGTTGCGGCAGTTCATCCAGCGAAGTGCGGCGTATGATGCGGCCCACCCGCGTCACCCGTGGATCATCCCTGGTCACCAGCTTCGACGCGCCTGCGTCTGCCATGTCCGTGTACATGGAGCGGAACTTGTAGACTTCCACCAGCTGGTTGTTGAAGCCGAAGCGCTTCTGCCTGAAAATGACGGGCCCCCGACTTTCCCATTTCACGGCAAGTGCCACGGCCAGCATCACCGGCGACAACGCAATGACGGCGCACAGAGCAATGGCGCGATCCACAACGGATTTCACCACCACGTCCCAACCGCTCAGGGGCCGCTCGAAGGCAGACAGCAGCGGCAATTGCCCAAGATAGGTATAGGCCTGGCGCGAGAGTTTCAGCTTGCCCGCAGCACCGCTGATGCGGATGTCAACAGGCAGTTCCCACAGCCGTTTCAAAATATGCAACATGCGGGTTTCCGCCGACAGCGGAATGGCCACGATGATGAGGTTGACATCGTGTTCGCGGGCGAATGGAGCAAGCTCGGTGATGCTGCCAAGCTTCTGGTACTTCTGCACCGACTCCGGTGAACGGTTGTCAAAGCGGTCGTCGAACAGGCCCAGCACTTCAATATCTTCCGAGGGTGATTGTTCAAGCAGGTTCAGTGCCTCTTCAGCCGCCTGGCCGCCGCCCACGATGGCGATGCGCTTTTTGAACGTGCCGCTGCGCTCGGCAGGGGCCGCCCAGATTTGCGCAACGCGGCGCGTGATGGTGAAATGCATTGTACCGATGCCACACCACAGGCTGATCCAGCACAGCGGTAAATTCAATGCCGTGACTTGTGCGACGGCAAACATGAAGGCCCCCGCAATACAGCACACCGCTGACGAGATAGCCGCCGTCTTCAACCCCCTGGCCCAGACGCGCGGCACGTAAAGTCCAAGCCCGCGCATCGCCAGCAAACTGCCAAATGTGGTCATGAGTGCAAACAGGCCAACAGCTTCAGAGTGTCCGGGTGTTGCCAGCAGCGTGGTGAGCAACATCGCCCCAGCCAGCAAAACGCAAAAGTCAGCAGCCTTGGCAAGCCGCTGCACCACATCCACATCCACCGTCCGCACCGCTTTCATCATCTTCCCCTCAGCACTTCCCACGCGCGCAATAACCATTGCAGTGAGGTGCTTTCATTGGGTTAAAGGGCGCTGACGTGATTGCAGGCGTGCTGAATCAGCGGTTCATCGAGTGCGTAAACAAGTGGTGAATGGTGGGAGATACTGGACTCGAACCAGCGACCCCTGCGATGTGAACACAGTGCTCTACCAACTGAGCTAATCTCCCGAGGTGGCGCAGGCTATAGGCGTGGCAAGCAGGCAAAGTCAATAACGGGCGTCGGGTGCGCCGGCAAAAGCATCAATCGGACTGACGCCTGTGAAAGGGGCGTTGCCAAGGAGTTTGGCAGCAACGGCACGTTGGGCGTCGGGCACCGTGGCATAGGCGTTGATGCAGGTCGGCACGCGGGGTGCATCCATCAGGTAATAGGGGTGGCCAAAGGAAATGATGAGGGTTGGAACCTCGTGCCAATAGCGCTGCATGATGTTGCCCATGCCGGGCTGATGGGTTTTCCAGTTCAGGAAGATGCGGGATTTCCCAAGTGAGGATTCCTCCGCCATCACATACATCACAACATCGGTGGTGGCAGCGGTTGGCGGGGCATTCTGGTCAAAGTCCGTGATCACAAAACCACGTGCTGCGAGGGCGATGCGCAAGTGATCCATCTGCCGTGTCGGCATGCCAGGAATAAAGCCGGGCGCACCTTGGCTGATCCACGTGATGCGACGATGCTTTGCCAGGTTGAGCGGCAGCAGCGATTGTGTGTCCTTGACCAGTGTCACCGACTGCTCAGCGGCTTTCTGCGAAAGCACTTTGTTCTGCGGGGTGTTGACAATATCCTTGATCTGTTCGAGCGGCAGAATGCGTTCGTCCAGCGATTTGCGATGCAAACCAAGCGCCGCCTTGAGTCCAAGAATGCGCGTCACTGCGTCCTCCAGCCGTTGTTCTGACAAGGCACCCGATCGCAAACCGTTTTCCATATGGACGATATCGTGCACTTCGTTCTCGGTGAACAGGAAGACATCGCAACCATTCTCGATAACCTGCGGCACAACGCTGGCGCGGGCGGCAAAGCTGCCCAGCCCCGCCATCGGTGTTGCATCCGAGATGATGAGACCGTTGAAATTCAGCTCATCGCGCAACAATCCGAAATTGAGATGTTTGGAAATCGATGCCGGACGATAGCTTTCAAGCCCTTCGGCAATGCCCTTGCCTTTTAGATATTCCGGCAAGGCAATATGCGCGGACATGACCGACATCAGTCCGCCGTTGATCAGCGTTTTATAGATGTGGCCGAAACTGCCGTGCCATTCCGCCGGTGTCATGGGATTATGGGTTGTCACCAGATGCTGGTCACGCCAGTCCAGCCCTTCACCCGGCCAGTGCTTCGCAGCACAGGCAATGCCGTGGGCTTGCATGACCTTCATATGTACGACAGCTTGAGTAAGAATGGTTGCCTCGCCGCTGCCATAGGAGCGGGTTCCGACGATGGCGCTGCCAGTATTGCGATTGATGTCGACGCAAGGCGTGAAGGTGTAGTTGAAGCCGAGCGCTGAGGCTTCCCTCGCCATGGCAGTGACAACCTGGAGCGACACATCGAGATCATTGACCGCTGCCAGACCCAATTGATTTGTAAAGGCCGTGAGGCAGGACGAATGATTGCCGCCCCCCTCGAAATCGCCAGTGATGAAGGGTGGGACTTCGCAAGCCGCCATGAAGGAACGGGTGGCCGCCCAGTTGCTTTCAAGATTTTCACCCATGAACCGATGCAGGCCGCCCGGCGAAAGTGCGGCCATGCGGTGACTGTCATCGAGACTGTCGCCAAATGTCAGATGCACGAACAATTGGCGGATTTTCTGCGATGTAGACATGCTGTTCCGGGTCCGCCGCACCCAGTCCAGATCATGATCCGTCAAATTGAAGGGAAATTTCGTCAGGGATTTTTCAACAGTCATGGCTTAATCCGGTGGCACTGATTTGGATTGCAGGACGTAGCATAGGGGATGAAAAAAATTTTTACACTGCTTGGAATTCTGTTGGTGGCAGGTGGCCTAACCTTTCACTTTGCGGCACTGGATATTTTCAATGTGCTGATTCCAAAGGACGCAGCCAGCATCAAATGGCAGTCCGACATGGCCTATGGGCCAGACCCGCGCCAGAAACTTGATATCTACATGCCAAGGGTCCACGCGGGGCCAGTGCCCATGGTGCTGTTTGTGCACGGCGGCTCCTGGCAGGAGGGCAACAAGCGCGGCTATGGCTTTGTGGGCCGCGCCCTTTCAGCGCAAGGCTACATGACGCTGGTGATGAATTACCGGCTTCATCCCGACGGCAAATACCCAGCATTCGTTGAAGATGTTGTATTGGCCCTGCGCTGGGCGGCAGACAACGGCACGTCGCTGGGGGGTGACCCTACAAAACTATTTGCCATGGGCCATTCAGCCGGAGCCTACAACATTGCCATGGCCGTGCTCGATCAACGCTACCAGGCAAATCGCCCGAAATTGTCTGGCGTTGTCACCATGGCGGGCCCGTTTGATTTTCTGCCGCTTGACTCCAAAACCACCATCAAGGTGTTTGGCGCAATACCGGATTTGCTGTCAACACAACCCGTCAATAATGTCAGCGTGGATGCACCACCATTCCTGATCCTGCATGGAAGCACTGACTCAACGGTTTTTCCGCGTAACGCCACAGCACTGGACAAGGCGCTGCGCGAAAAAGGCGTGGCATCAGAACTGAAGTTTTACAATAGCATATCACACGTGGGCATTCTTCTGGCGCTGGCGAAACCGTTTCGCAAGACGCCGGTGCTGGACGATGCGGTGCGGTTCATGAAAGATAGGTCTCGATGATCGGCCACGCTTCATCATAGTGATCAATGATGTGCGTCGGATTAAAATGCGAGACATGCTGTGCTGTATAGCCAAACGACACGGCGATCACAGGCACACCAGCGTTCTGCGCTGTGCGAATGTCGGTTTCACTGTCGCCGAACATCAGCGATTGATTTGCGCCGAGACCTAGTCGCGATACAGTTTCAAAGTAAGGTTTGGGATCAGGCTTGGCCACGCCAGTCGTATCTGGCCCCACGATGGCACCAAAGTATTTTTTCATATCCAGTGCTTCAAGCAGCAGCACCGAAAGACTCTCCAGCTTGTTGGTACATACGCCGAGCGCCAGCCCTGCGTGCTTCGCCCTGTCAAGCAAAGCCAACATACCGGGATAAGGTTTCGAATGCGCCGCGATATGGCCAGCGTAATGAATGATGAATTCCTGGTACAGGGTTTCAACGGCGCGGGCGTCTACGGGGTCACCCGTCGCCTCACAACCCCTGGCAATCAGCGCCCGCGCCCCATGCCCCACAAAAGCGCGGACCTCATCAAGGCTGATCGAACGGCGCTTCAGCGTGGAGAGCACATGGTTGGTGGCGGCGTGCAGGTCGGGTGCGGTGTCCACCAGTGTGCCATCGAGGTCAAAAATCAAGGCTTTCAGCGTCATGGGGGGAATGCCAATCTGGGTGGTTGGTTTATCTGATTGCACCGTGCTAAACGCCGCCCATCATCAGTGGAGCCAATCATGGACGTTCGCAAAACCCAGGCGCTTGCCGACATATTGAAAGACAAGGGTCTTCTCAAGGACAAATGCTACATTAATGGCGCATGGGTGGATGGAGCGTCATCCATCGACGTGACCAACCCGGTCGACGAGCGCGTCATTGCTTCGGTGCCCAGACTGGGTACCAGGGAAACCCGCGCTGCGATTGAAGGCGCTGAGAAGGCGCAAAAGCTGTGGGCCAAGAAGACGGCCAAGGAGCGGGCGGGCATCCTGAAAAAATGGTACATTCTGATGATGGAGAGTCAGGAAGACCTCGCCCAGATATTGACAGCGGAGCAGGGCAAACCACTGGCTGAGTCGCGCGGCGAAATTGCATATGGCGCAAGCTTCATCGAGTGGTTCGCCGAGGAAGCCCGCCGCGTTTATGGCGAAACCATTCCGGTTCCTTTTCCAAATGGCCGTGCAATTGTGATCAAGCAACCGGTGGGCGTCATTGCCTGCATCACGCCATGGAACTTCCCCAACGCCATGATCACCCGGAAGGCCGGTGCTGCCTTGGCCGCAGGCTGCACCATGGTGGTAAAGCCTGCTGGTGAAACGCCACTTTCGGCGCTGGCCATGGCGGAACTGAGTGTCCGCGCGGGTATCCCCGCCGGTGTATTCTCGGTCATCACGGGCTCTGCAAAAGAGATTGGCGCTGAGATGACCTCGAACCCGATCGTCCGTGGGCTGACATTCACCGGCTCTACGGAAATCGGCCGCATGCTGATGGCCCAATGCGCCCCCACAATCAAAAAGATGGGGCTTGAACTGGGCGGCAATGCGCCCTTCATCGTGTTTGATGATGCGGACCTGGATGCGGCCGTCGCAGGTGCCATGGCCTCCAAGTACCGCAACAACGGCCAGACCTGCGTCTGCGCCAACCGCATTTACGTGCAGGAGGGTGTATATGACGCCTTTGCCGCAAAACTCAGCGCCGCAGTAGACAAATTGAAGGTCGGTAACGGCGTGGAAGACGGCATCACAACAGGCCCGTTGATCAACCCGGCGGCGGTGAAAAAAGTCGAAGAACATATCGCCGACGCCGTTTCGAAAGGCGGAAAAGTCATCGCAGGTGGCAAGGCCATGGGCGGCAATTTCTTTGAGCCCACAATTATCACCGATGTGACCGCAGCCATGGCCGTCGCCCGCGAGGAAACCTTTGGACCCGTGGCACCGCTCTTCAAGTTCAAGACCGAAGACGAGGTCATCGCCGCCGCCAACAACACCGAATTCGGCCTGGCCTGTTATTTTTATAGCCGCGACATCGGGCGCATCTGGCGTGTGGGTGAGGCACTGGAATACGGCATGATCGGCATCAACGAAGGCATCATCTCAACTGCGGAAGCGCCGTTTGGTGGTGTCAAGCAGTCAGGCTTGGGTCGCGAAGGATCATCGCACGGCATGGAGGAATATCTCGAAGTGAAATATTTGATGATGGGGGGCCTCAACACGTGAGCAAGGCAAAACAACTGTCCGCCGACGACATGAAGATGGCGGCGGCTCTTGCCGTGTTGCCAAAAATTACGAACGGCATGAAGCTGGGGCTGGGCACAGGCTCAACCGCCAATCACTTTATTCATGCCTTGGCAGAAAAGGTAAAGTCGGGTTTGCAGGTGCAATGCGTGCCAACGTCGGAGGCGACAGCCACGCTGGCACAGTCGCTTGGCATCACGTTGACAACACTCGAACAGCATCCCTTCCTCGACATGACTGTGGATGGCGCCGATGAAATAGATGGTGACTTTCGTTTGATCAAGGGCGGCGGCGGGGCGCTGCTGATTGAAAAGATCGTGGCATCGTCTTCGAAGTTCATGGTGGTCATTGCCGATGAATCGAAGAAGGTAAAGACGCTGGGAAAATTTCCGCTGCCCGTCGAGATCGTGGGCTTCGGTGTAAAAGCCACGGCTTGGAAGATTGAGCGTGTCTATAAATCGCTTGGCATGGATGTGGAGATGAAGTTGCGCGCCGTTGATGGCAAAACGTTCCGCACGGACTCCGGCAACTGTATCATCGATTGCACGACCAAGGCCATGAAGGAACCGGACAAATTGGAGTATGCGTTGAACAATCTGCCGGGTGTAGTGAACAATGGGTTGTTTATCGGCATTTGTGGCGTAGCCTATATTGCCCGCGCCAATGGCAAAGTGGATGAGTTGTTGAAGGGATAATTCCCTCTCCGTCTCGCTACGCTCGACACCTCTCCCGCAAGCGGGCGAGGATAAAAATCTTTTCCTCGCCCGCTTGCGGGAGAGGTGTCAGCCGCGAAGCGGATGACGGAGAGGGACTTTCACTATGACCCAAACCTACGACCTCTTCGTCATCGGCGCAGGCTCTGGCGGTGTGCGTGCCGCCCGCGTCGCTGCCAAACACGGCGCAAAGGTCGCCATCGCCGAAGAATTCCGCGTTGGCGGCACCTGTGTGATTCGTGGCTGCGTTCCAAAAAAACTCTTGGTCTACGCGTCCA
>JANNNG010000038.1:0-4784 GCA_031398425.1 Hyphomicrobiales bacterium
TTCGAACGCATCCACCGCTCAAACCTCGTCGGCATGGGCGTGCTGCCGCTGCAATTCAAACAGGGTGACTCATGGCAATCGCTCAATCTACAAGGCAATGAAACCATCACCATCAATGGCCTTGAACAAGGCCTGAAGCCCCGCCAGCCTCTGACTGTCGATATTCTGCGCGCCGACGGTAGCCAAACATCAGTAGACGTCCTCTGCCGCATCGATACACTGGACGAGATAGACTATTACAAGAACGGCGGCATACTGCATTTTGTGCTGAGGAACGTCGCCAAAGCCGCGTAACTGAAACACCCCACCCCTGTCCAACAATAGGAGAGAGAAATGTCCTACATTGACGCCATGGTCATCCCGGTCCCGAAGGGCAAACTCAAGGACTACAAAAAACTCGTCAAAAAAAGCGCCGAAGCGTGGAAGCGTGTCGGCGCGCTCGCCTACATGGAAGCCATTGCTGACGATGTGAAGCCCGGCAAGAAAACCTCCTTCCCGCAAGCCCTGAAACTCAAGCCAGACGAAATGGCAGGTGTCGCCTATATCGTCTTTGAATCAAAGGCTCATCGCAACAAGGTGTGGAAACTCATGATGAAAGACCCATTCATGAAAGCGTTTGACGGCAAGACCATGCCGTTCGACGGCAAGCGCATGTTTTTCGGCGGGTTCAAACAGATCGCAGGTTTCTGAGAAGTTCCCTCTCCGTCACGCTACGCGTGCCACCTCTCCCGCAAGCGGGCGAGGATATAAGTTTCTTTCCTCGCCCGCTTGCGGGAGAGGTGGCACGCGGAACGCGTGACGGAGAGGGAAACTTTCCTTTTTTTACAAGCGTTCGCTTGCCCCGTCACCACACCGTGATTGGCAAGTGAAACGCCTTGCGTCCATATTTCTTGCATGGACCAATGCGTGACCCTTAACCGCCGCTCTGCGCTTGCCCTTGGGGCAGGGGCCTTGCTTGTACCGCCTTCCGCTGTCGCGGCGTTGGGCCATCCGGTTCTCATCGAACTCTTCACCAGTCAAGGCTGTTCGTCATGCCCGCCTGCCGACACCTTGGCCACTCAACTTGCCAAGGACCCGAATAATCTCGTCGTCTCCTTCAACGTCGACTACTGGGACTATCTGGGCTGGCGTGACACGCTGGCCAAGCCTGAGTATTCACAACGACAATATGATTATGCCAAGTCTCGCGGCGATGGCTCGGTCTACACGCCGCAGATGGTCTTCAACGGCGAAACTCACACGGTTGGCAGCAATTCAAAAGATGTACAGACACACATCACCCTCGCTGCAAAAAAACCACGAACGGTTGCCTTGCGGCTTGATATCAGCAGCAAGGACATCACTATCGAAATTCCTGAAATGAAGCATATGTCGGGTGACGCCATGCTTTGGCTCATGGCCATTGAAGCGAATGTCAAACAGAAAATTGAACGTGGCGAAAACGCGGGCAGCGCTGTGACCTACGCCAATGTCGTGCGCAATCTTGTTCCGGCCGCAAAATGGAACGGCGAAGCCTATCAAGGGTCGTGGATGCGCAATGCTGTTTTACCGCGTGACTGCACAATCTGTATCGCAGTTTTGCAACAAAACAATGTCGGCCCAGTCCTGGGCATGGCGCGCTACACCTTGTGAAAACTGCGATCACGGAAGCGTGATACTACAAACATTTAATGAACCATTTTCGTGTGTGGCGCGTTACTCCATCACGATACCGTGAGACGCGGGTCGTAAGACATTCAACAGGAGACTTGATATGCGCAAAACGTTTTTTGCAACGATAGCGGCTGGCCTTTTGGCAACTGCTGCCTTCGCCGCCAACCCCATGGTCGGTGGATCTGAAATGTTCCCTGACAAGAACATTGTTGAGAATGCGTCGACATCGAAAGATCACACCACGCTCGTTGCCGCCGTTGCTGCCGCAGGTCTGGTTGACACCCTGAAAGGTGCTGGGCCATTCACGGTGTTCGCTCCCACCAATGACGCATTTGCCGCATTGCCTGCTGGCACTGTGGACACTCTGTTGAAGCCAGAAAACAAGGATCAGCTCACCAAGATCCTCACCTGTCACGTTGTTCCAGCAGCGGCCATGGCCGCTGATGTGGCCAAGATGATCACCGACGGCGGTGGCATGGCCAAGATCAAGACGGTGGGTGGTTGTGAACTTACGGCCAAGGTCGAGGGCGACAAGGTGATGATCATGGATGAAAATGGCGGTTCCGCAACCGTTACCATGGCAGACGTGAAGCAGTCGAACGGCGTCATTCACGTCATCGACAAGGTGCTGTTGCCGAAGTCGTAACTAAAATCCCTCTCCGTCACGCGTGAGCGTGACGGAGAGGACTGTCAATTTTTTAGTTCAAACGTGATGTTTCTGGAAAACAATACATCATTCTGGCGCTTCACTTCCACATCGCCTTCGTAAACGCCGGTTGGCCAAGGCCCCGAGGACTTCTTCCCCGCATAAAGCCGCTGCACAGCGCGATTTCGCTTCATGACGATACTGTTCACGACAGGCTTCTGTGCGGGAAATGACACAGTCACCGTCACGACATCATCTTTGTACAGATTAATCACCTCGGCAAACAGTACCAGGGACGTCCATGCCGTCGGATCGAATGCCGTCTGTTTGCCATTCTCAATTTCATCATCCTTGTAAATTCGCGGAGCCCAGGCCAGCTGCAGCACTTCCGTCCCCTTATATGGCAACGCTTTCTGTGCCATGGCCGACCACAAGCCCCTGTCCGCAGTCTTGCAATCCGCTCCACCATCCGAACTGAACGGATCAACAACCTTACCATCCTTCCTCAGTGAGAGATGCACATGCGGAAACGCCGCCTCTCCGGAATAGCCGATCAATCCTAGTCGATGTCCTACTGCCACTTCGTCTCCACTCTTCACCGCAATAGTGCCCCGGCTCATATGGCAATACTGCGTTTCCCAACCATCAACATGGGCAATCACCACGCCATTGCCACACTCGGTCTGGGCAACTGCCTTGCGGTCCGCGTCGGATTTAACCAGTTTGTCCGCAACACCGTCGCGCACTGCCTTCACGCGTCCTGCCGCAGCCGCCAGAACAGCAACGTTCACCCGGGTATGCAACACACGAATATCAGTGCCGTCATGGCCATCATAACTTGCCACGCCACAGGTATAGTCAGTCGCTCCAGGGCCCGCATCATGATCAGCATACTGCTGAATCCAGCAATTCACCCCCACCGTGCAAGCGACAGGCAACGCCAGTTCCAGGGCAAGGGCCGGGGCGGCACAAAAGCATGTCAGCACTATCAAAACCACGTTTCTCATGCCACCTATCTGGCAAAGATGAAATCCTTTGTCAAGAAAAAAATCCGAAATAGGAGCAAAAACATAGGGCGGATCAGAAATCCACCCTTGTTTCAGTTGCTTACGCTGCCTTCTTCACAAGGCCGCGATTGATGATGGCCTCGGCGATCTGCACCGCATTGAGGGCCGCACCCTTGCGCAGATTGTCGGACACAATCCAGAGGTTGATGCCGTTGTCAATCGTGGCATCATCGCGGATGCGCGAGATGAAGGTCGCATAGTCACCCACGCATTCCACAGGCGTCATGTAGCCGCCATCCTCGCGCTTGTCGATCACCATGCAGCCCGGCGCCTCGCGCAGGATATTGCGTGCGTCATCGGCTGAAAGCGGCGTCTCGAACTCAATGTTTACGGCTTCAGAATGACCCACAAACACCGGAACACGAACACACGTTGCCGTGAGCTTGATCTTGGGATCAAGAATCTTCTTGGTTTCCGCCGTCATCGTCCATTCTTCCTTGGTGTCGCCGGAATCCATGAACACGTCGATATGGGGAATGACGTTGAAAGCGATCTGCTTGGTGAACTTCCTGGGCTCAGGCGAATCCGTCACGAAAATGCCCTTGGTCTGATTCCAGAGCTCATCGAGCCCATCCTTGCCTGCACCGGAAACCGACTGATAGGTCGCCACAACAACACGCTTGATCTTCGCCACATCGTGCAAAGGCTTCAGCGCCACCACCAGCTGGGCCGTGGAACAATTGGGGTTGGCAATGATGTTCTTCCTTACATTGCGCGCCATGTAATCGGCGAGAACATGGGCATTCACTTCCGGAACGATCAGCGGCACTTCCGGGTCGTAGCGCCAGAACGAAGAGTTATCGATGACAATACAACCTGTGGCCCCGATCTTTGGCGACCATTCCTTCGATACTGAAGACCCCGCCGACATCACGCAGAAATCCACCTTTGAAAAATCAAAGCGTTCCAGATCTGTGCACTTCAGGGTCCTGTCCCCGAAACTCACCTCGACGCCGATGGATTTGCGGGAAGCCAGTGCATAGACCTCGTCAGCAGGAAATTGCCGCTCGGCCAGAATGTTCAGCATTTCGCGACCCACGTTGCCTGTGGCTCCGACGACTGCAATGCGATATCCCATGGAAAAACTCCTTATGAATGGCGGCTTCTAGCACCTCACGGACCCCTGTCAACCAACCGGAGGAAAGGGGTTGGCATGACGGCAAACCTCGGCTATGGAACGCCGCGACCCCGATGCGGAGAGGTGGCAGAGTGGTCGATCGCGTCGCACTCGAAATGCGAAGTACGCGCAAGTGTACCGGGAGTTCGAATCTCCCCCTCTCCGCCAATCTTTTCCGATTGCTTTTTCTCTGATTGCTTTTTTTCTGATTGCATGGATTGAACGGCGGCTTTGACTCTGTGGTCAAACTTGATAGCTTCACGGCATGAACGCAGATCAGCACAGCAATGCCATGCCACGA
>JANNNG010000013.1:0-6702 GCA_031398425.1 Hyphomicrobiales bacterium
GACGGCATGAAGAAATATTCTCCGCCCTTCATGGTTACGGCGCGGGGCAGGGCACTGACCGACTTGGTGTTGGCATCACCCCATTTGAGAGGGCCAGAGACATCGGGCCGGGGAGAGTCATTGGGCATTTGTCCAATCACAAGATCAAGACCAGGAGGCGAACTGTGGGCCGGAAACCCGGGGTTATTGGCCCAAACACTTTGAGCGAACTCAAATTGCTGCGCAATGTCAGCGTTGAATGTCATGAACAGCAAACCCACATCTTTTGTTGGTTTGTTTGCAGTCTTGCCGTCGTTCAGTCCATCGACGCGGGTGCCGTAAGTCTGGCCACGTCTTGCCATAATGTGCATGCGTTCATCAGCTTCAGCCTCAAAGCCGCCGGAGCCGCGTGGATTGACCTTTCTGATATGGGCGAAATGCGGACATTTTCCGCCTGATGGATCGCTGTTGTAGTTGAAATCATTGGGCACGGGATTGTGATTGCCTTCGTTAAACTGGGTTGTAAGCGGCGAACCGTCCTGAAATCGCCCAACCACCATGGCGCCCGCTCTTTTCTCGTCCTTTATGCCCAGTCGCTTGGCGAGCGCAGTTTCGCCTTTCTTGAACTGTTTCACATTCTGCTCAAGTTTGCGATAGATGAAATAGCTTCCGAAATCTGTCGCCGGGTTGGGACCAGCAGGGTCAGACACCACGACGCGGTTGGGCGCAAAAGCCGGGTTCCAAGTGGTGGCACCATCAGTTGAGAGCACTTCCGCATCGATGTCTTCATGCAGGAAAAGGGGTTGGCTGCGACCATCGACATACCCAAAATGTTCGATGCCGTCTTCGTTTGCGTTGCGCTGACCCTTGCCATGTTGACGGCCGATTTCCTTGACACCAGGCGAGGACGCAATCAGCGTCCGCACGGCTTTCAAGGCAGCGTTTTTTGGCGTGAGCGTGGCATCGCCGATCAGTACCACACAATCCAGTCGGCCCTGAAATTCAGGGTCCCATGTGGTAGCCGGTGGATCATTGAGGTTGGCATTCTTCATGCCGTTCTGGAATGATGCATCGCCGGGGCGGCGCGCTGCCGGAATGGCCAAGGCGTCATATCCGCTCATGGTCAATCCCACTCCCACGTATGATGAGCCAGGTGTTCCTGACTGCTTGAAGGCAGCCACTTCCTGCAGGTGTTTTTTCGCAGATTTGACCCAGGCTTTGCCGCCCACTGGCACGGCCAGCGACCTGAGAAACTTCTGAGCACCCGCCCGGTTCGAGAAGGTGAGGAAAAGTATCGACAGTCTTTCACGCGTATGGGCCTTGATGATATTGGGCTGCAAACCATCGAGCATCGCTGCTTCGTTTCCGGTTGCAGATTTCCACGAGAATGGTTGATCCAGAAATGCCATGGCGAACCTCCGTAAAGCCCCCGTGTCACTCAAAAACGCTGTTCGCGCGTGCGAGTCAAAAACTTTGTTTTTTTCAAAGTGTGAGATGGATTACATTCATAGAACTTGTTTTCTGGGGTGTTGCCGCCGGGGAAACTTGCCATTCCCGCCCAATTCCCCTATAGCCCTCGCCGTTCGGCGTCGTTCACCCCTGGAGGAAGGCCGGATTTTCATGTTTACTGGAGAATACAATGTCTAAAATCGTAACGATCAAGGCTGCTGCACGCAGTCAGGCTGGCAAGGGGGCCGCTCGTTCTGTTCGCCGTGAGGGCAATGTGCCTGGCGTGGTGTATGGTGACAAGCAGGACCCGCAGCTCATCACGCTGACCTACAAAAACGTGCTGCCGCACGTTGAAACGGGCCGCTTCCTGTCCACACTGGTGGACCTTGAGGTCGACGGAAAAACCGTCCGCGCCATCGCCCGTGATGTACAGTTTGAACCTGTGAAAGACCGCATCATCCATGTCGACTTTCTGCGTCTGGGCAAGGATTCGCGTATCGCCGTTGAAATCCCGGTGCACTTCAAGAACCATGAAGCAGCCCCAGGCCTCAAGGCCGGTGGTGTGCTCAACATCGTCTCGCACTCGGTCAATCTCTATTGCCCCGCCGACTTCATCCCCGATGACATTGTCGTTGACCTGACTGGCATGCAAATTGGCCAGAACATCCATATCTCGGAAGTGAAACTGCCTGAGCGTGTGACGTCAGTGTCGCGTGATGACGTGACCCTGGTCACCATCACAGCCCAGGCCAAAGAGGAGGTTGTGGCTGAAACTGCTGCCGTTGCTGCCGAAGTTCCGGCATCCGCGCAAAAGGCACCTGCTGCTGCCGTCGCCGCACCAGCCAAGGGTGGAGCCGCACCTGCCAAGGGTGGAGCCGCACCTGCCAAGGGTGCAGCACCAGCTGCTGCGGCACCTGCTGCGAAAAAGAAGTAAGGCACGCATCGCTCGCGGGGTTCGCCCATGTTCCTGTTCGCAGGCCTTGGCAATCCCGGGGCGAAATATTCCGGTAATCGGCACAACATCGGCTTCATGGCGGCGGACGAGATTGTCCGTCGTCATTCGTTTTCGCCGTGGCGGAAGAAATTTCATTCCGAAATCTCGGAAGGAAAACTGGCTGGCGAGAAGGTGCTGGTGTTGAAGCCGCAAACCTTCATGAATCAGTCTGGCCGTGCCGTGGGTGAGGCCGTGCGGTTTCATTATATTGATCTCGACCAGGTCTATGTGTTTTATGACGAGCTTGATCTGGCACCGGGCAAGATGCGGGTAAAGCTGGGCGGAGGCGCAGCGGGGCACAATGGCATTCGCTCGATCGCAGCGCATATCGGACCAGCCTTCAAGCGTGTACGGCTGGGTATCGGACATCCTGGCGAGAAAGATTTTGTCATGCCGCATGTGCTTGGTGATTTTGCCAAGGCGGATGGTGAATGGTTGGCAAAGCTGCTGGCAGGCATTGCCGACGAAGTCGAATGTCTGATCACGGGTCAGGGGGAAAAGTTTCAGAGCAGGGTGGCGCAGTTACTCAGCCCGCCACGTCCCAATGCTCCGCGAGCGCAGGTGATTGTGAAGTAGTTCACAGACAATTTCCCTATCCCGTGTGATGTGCAGCGGGGTCGGGGGCGCAACATGGCTGTGGAGGACGCGCTATGAAGATAGCGTTGCTGTTTCTTGCCAGTGTTTTGCTGAGTGCATGCTCAAGCCGAAACAGTCTGATCGAGGCGACTGAAATCAAGACTGTCTACCGATATGTGGCGGATGTCGAAGGCCTGAGTGGTGCCCGTATTGTCGATGGGGCCGACCTCGTCGCAGCCGCCTACTACGTCGTCGACGACAGATGCCAGAAATTCTTCGATACACTGGAAGCTGATAAATCGCGCCTGTTGTTTGCCCGCTCGACCGCCAACAACGCCACATCTCTCGCCGTGCAAATCCTGACGCAGCTGACCGTTGCCCAACGTGACATCGGCATCGTCTCGGCGTCTGGAAAATTCGTCAGCGACACGCTAAACGAATACAATCAGATCTATAACTTCGCCCCCTACAGCGGGCAACTCAGAAAACTGGTTTCTGAAGCCCAGACGAATTACAAGAACTCGGCAATCGCTGGCGTAGCGGGAATGAATTCATTCCCGGTTTCCGAAGCAAAAATCTTTTTCACCGCATCCAACATCGCCCAAGGCTACGCCAAGCTCTGCACGCTGTCCCAGTTTCAGCTCTTCATCGAAACAGCACTCGGCAAGGCGAAAGCCGTGCCGTCAACCGAAGCCCGACCACTCAACGTCCGTCGTTCCCTGGAAACCTTCCAACGCGGCGGACAAGAAACCCCACCAGCAGCAGCAATCTATCTCCCGCCTTACGTGGCGGACTAGCGACGTTCACTTCAAACAAAGGAGACTATCATGGCGATAGTAGATCAATCCGGCATTGTTGGTAAAACCCGTGATCGGCCGATCGGCAGTGAGCTTGAGCAATTGCTGAAAAGCGCCGCAGAGGCGACTGGAATCGACCGTGTCTTTGTCACTTCGGGCAGTCAGCCCGGCACACACGGACAGAGCACCGGTTCCACAAGGCACAACAATGGCAGAGCCGCAGACCTTCAACTGATCATCAATGGCGCTGCACTGACATTCTCCGACAGCAATGGCGGCCGGTTTGCTGGTTTTGTCAAAGCCTGCGCCGCACGCGGTGCGTCCGGCATTGGTGCTGGTGTGAACTACATGGGCAACCGAACAATTCATGTGGGGTACGGCACATCCTCGAACGATCATTCCAAACTGGTTTGGGGCGCACAAGGGGCATCCGCCAATGCCCCGCAATGGCTTCGCGTTGCGGCCGAGGCTGGTTGGAACGATGGCATGGAAAGCTTTGCCGTGGCACACCTGGAACAAGACCACGAGAACGCGCCTGAACCATCTGGCGACGGCGAGGTAATGGAAGCACCCGCAAACTTCGGAGCTGAAGCCAAGGAAGGACAGGGTCCAGTCTGCGACGGCATGGCCGAAACCATGATGGAACTTGCGGCAGTCACAAAGCCCGCCGTCGAATACATTGAATCACCCTATCAATTCAGCCGAGGCGGTGCGGATATCGATCACATCCTGCTGCACTATACCACCACCCGCAGCATCCAGAGCACGATTGGCCACTTCCAGAACAACGCCAACGAAGTCGCCGCACACTACCTCATCGGCCGCGACGGACGGATCGTGCAGATGGTGAAAGACGCGAAGAAATGCTACCATGGCAATAGCAAGAACAATCGTTCCATCGGCATCGAACATTCCGCAGCCGTAGGCGATACACTGACCACCGAACAGGAAGCAGCATCATTGAAACTGATCCGCTGGTTGATGCAGGAATACGACGTTGCAGTGGAAAATGTCATACCCCACAAATGCGCACCCCGCGCCACGTCTTGTCCGGGGGAGTTGTTCAGCAACTACGGGGCAACCGGCAACTCATCCTGTCAGGAACATCGTCTGGCAGTGCAGGCATGGCTTTCGGATAAGCTGTGATATGAAGCGGTAATGTCACCCCTTGTTCTTGAAAAGGGAAGCGTCTGCGTTTCCCGTTCCGTTTTTGAAAAGGGAAGCGTCCCGTTTCTCCCGGATATATTGCGCGCTGGGAGACCCCAGGTTGCCATAGGTCATGGTCCGCGTCGCACCGCCGGGGAAGGTGGTGATGTCGGGTCGGCAGAGATCGTCGTAGCTCGTGGAGAATAGAGTGGGGTGTCGCCGTAATTCCGTAAATCTGATGCCCTCGTCATAGCATTAACGCGAAGTGTCCCCTTTGACCCCTCCAGCTCGCCACTCAATACTTACAAACTCAAGCGTAGGATTACGCAAAATAACACGAACGATATTATCGTCGTCGAGGCCGATGTCACGTGGAAGAAAACTGATTTTCAAGAATTGATCATCTACGCTTATACGAACCGCACTATACGCCGATGTGTCGCGCCGCAATGTCTTGAAAGCTTTATGAGCCAAACTTAGTGCCTCAACTGTATCTAAACTAAGCAAAGCATGACCATTGTCGCTTCCAATTGGCAAATTAGATTCGATCCAAAAATCAGAGGCCTGTGCCGATGCAATCGCAGGTACAGCCAAGTTTGCTGCAACAAGCATCATTCCTAACGTCAAAAACAAAATAGAAAGTCTATTCCGGTCAGATCGGATTGAGTTTACCCGTTTGATTAGCAGTGTATGTTCCAACTTCGCCTCGCGAGTTACCAATAAATCCGTAAAACTGATATCCAGCGCCGTATTGCTGCTTCAGCTTTGCTCCCGTAAAATCAAATGCATCAACGTCGTCATCGCTTGGACTAGTTGACCCACTAATTGGATGGTTATGAAATATTCCCACAATTTGGCCAAAAGTCCTAGCGTTTGCAAACGCCTTATTTGCGGCGTCTGCGGTTATTTTATCGGGAAGCCGACTGGTGTAAATGTTACCGTATCCGAAAAGAGAATCAGAAATTTTTTTATAGATTGCTGCTGTATATTCCCATTTTTTTTCTTTTATCAAAGCTGTAACAATTCTGTTTAACGCTAGCGCGGCAGCCAATGCCGTTCGATAGCAACAATTGCCCTTTTGTATAAATGTCGTTTTGCCAAACATCAAAGCTCCCAATGGGCTTTTTTCGCCCAGGCTAAAGCCTCTACCGTTTGCCGTAAGAGTAGGATTAAGCCGTGTCTGCGTGCCATCAGGATTCTTCCAAACGGTGTAACTTCCCGTGAAGTTTGAGTAACTATAGACGTAACCACTCGTACTTCCAGAATTAGAACTGGTCGAATTGCCGCCACTGTTGTAGTTGGTGGTGTATCCTCCCGCTCCAAGTCCAGAGTTGTAATCACCGTTACTGGCATGCCCACTCGCGTCACTTCCATTCACCGGATCATTGCCCGCGTACGCATACCTGTTGATATCCACCCCGGCCATGGTGACATCCCACCAGTCGGGCGAGATGAACCTTCCCAGCAGGGGGTCATAGTACCTTGCATTGAGATATTGCAGGTTGGCGTTGGCTTCGGCGTCGTAGCGTTCGTTGATGTAGCCGCGACCTGTGATGACGCTGGAGCCGCCTGGGACCTGGGTTGTGGTGAGGGCGAGTGGTTGGCCGAAGGGGCCGTAGTCCGACCTTGTCGTGCCTGCGGGGTCGGTGCGCAGCGTCAGGCGGGTTGAGGCCTTGCGGTCTTTGTAGGCAAAGTCGGTGGTGCCGAACTGCTGCGGGGTCTGGTTCAGCAGCACCTCGCGGCGGATATCGCCATGCAGGG
>JANNNG010000030.1:0-6968 GCA_031398425.1 Hyphomicrobiales bacterium
CTTCATGCCCGTCGGTGCATTTCCGTATGAAGAAGGTGTCAGCGCTTTCGCCGAACAGGCCATGGCGCTGAAAGACGGCGGTGTTGACGTGTTGTGGATGGAAACCATGTCGTCAGAAGATGAACTCAGAGCCGCCGTTGAAGGCGCAGCGCAGGCCGGATTGCCCATCGTGACAACAATGAGCTTCGACACCAACGGCCGCACCATGATGGGCATCACGCCAACAGCTTTCGGTGCCATCGCCGATACACTGGCCGCAAAACCCGTGGCCATCGGAGCCAACTGCGGTGTCGGCGCCTCTGAACTCATCGCCACCGTCATGGGCATAACAGCCGCAAGACCAGACATTGCTGTGGTCGCCAAAGGCAACTGCGGCATCCCACAATACCACGACGGCCACATCCACTACACAGGAACGCCCGAACTGATGGCCGACTACGCCCGCATCGCACTTGATGCAGGTGCCAGAATCATCGGTGGCTGCTGTGGCACATCACCAGAACATCTGGCGTCCATGCGGAAAGCATTGGAAGGCCACACCAAGGGTGCCAGGCCGACAATTGAATTGGTCGAGGAAAAACTGGGGCCGGTGTCAGAACTGGCCAAGGGCATCGATACAGCCGCTGCGGGAGCAGCCAAGCGTGAACGGCGCAGAGGGTAACCTTTAGCAAGTCGAACGCCAGAAACTATGTAACTGTTGGTTTATGGCTACGGTCTTCCAGTGCTTTGTGCTTGGCTATGTTTGTTGCCTCAACTTCACGCTTAAAATTCTCTAATTTCAATCTTTCAAAGCCTTCTGGGTTCATTTTACAATGAAGGTGATGATGTTTCATTTGCGTTTCTTCGTTTCGCTCTTTGATTATTTTTGAAGATGGTTCGCGCCAACCAAACAACATTGACCCGTAGTTCACAATTTGGAACAGACTATAGGCGGTCGCCAAAATTGCCAGCCATGTGGGACCAAATGAGGTTGCAATCAGCCAAACAATAGGAACAACGAGAAACCACAGCAAAAGTAGCAGTTTAAACCACGACATCCGCCTATTGGAGTGGTCTAACTCGGCACGGATTCTAAGTTGGCGGTCGGCAATTGTCTCGAATTTCAAACCACTGAAAACTTCAAATCTGTTTGGAAAGGAGTGCTCAACAGCTCTCTCAAAATCTGCGTCGCTAAGATTTGCTGAAGTGCGATTGACTTTGGTTACCGCGTCGTTCCACGCAACTAAATGTTTCGCACCGCCGAAATGCGGTATCTCAAGTATTTTTTCACTTGAATCAAAAACTGTAATCATGATTGGGTATTGGAATCGACCAAGCCAATATTCAACTTCAGAACTGACTTTTTCTCCAACTTCACCTTTTGATTGCTCAACTAAAACTACGATTTGGAGAACTGAAAACTTGTGCCCTAGGGCTGGGGGCGCATATTCAGAATAGTGGTCCTCGCGAGCCTCAGTTATTTTCTCAAACTTTTCAGGATCTTCAGATTTGGTCATTTCTAGCATCCCACTCAAACCGCTCCACCACCACGGGCTTCCCCAGCATAAAACAATCCGACACCAGCTGCAGCGGCGATGCATCCACATCACTCTTCCCCGCTTTCAACAACCGTGCAAACTTCGCATAGATATCCTCATACTCATGCAACACAGCTTCCATGACTGTTTTGCCATTTACCACCAGCACCGAACCGCCATTCTTCAAATGCAGCTTCAAGCCATCCCTGCTGCCAACCTCAATCTCCCACGTCTGATGACCCTTCTGCCGCCAGTCAAACACTGCCGAGAAATCCGCCGCAGCACCATCCCCGCGCTTGAAACGAATATCAGCCCCTATCGGCGTTGCAGCATTCGCAGGCACTTCGATCACGGCACTTTCGACGAACACAGCCTCAGGCAAAATCTTCGTCACAATCGACAGTGCATTGATGCCAGGATCAAACACGCCAAACCCACCAGGTTGCCAGATCCAATCCTGGCCGGGGTGCCAGCGGTTCACGTCTTCCTTCCACGTCACCCGCAGAAAATCCACGTGTTTGCCCTTGAGCAGCTTCTTCGCCTCATTAACCGACGCATTGTAGCGCGAATGCCACGTCGCATAGAGCACGCGCTTTTTCTTTGCAGCATAAGCCTCCATCGCCAGCAACTCGCCAACCGTGGGAGTAGGAGGTTTTTCAATCAGCAAATCCCAGCCCGCGTCCAGCGCTTCCCTCGCCATGGCCAAGCGCACAGACGGTGGCGTGCACAGTGCGACACAAGCCACAGGCAACTTGCTCGCCTTCAAATGCGCCAAGGTTTCAAAGCACGGCACACCCTCAACCTTGCCATGGCGGCTCACGCCGGCGACGAGATTGAAGTTCTTGTTCTTGGCAATGCAGGGCAAATGTTGGTCCCGCGCAATTTTGCCAATACCGACAACGGCAATTTTGTAAGCCATGGGTGAATTTCCTTTTCAGATCGCGTCTTAACCCGCTTCGCCCCTTGTCTCAACCGTCGCTTTCCGGCAAGGGGTTGTCGTGCGAAGGGCAGGGATTTTTAACTGTCCGTTTAGTATGCAAAGGCCGAAATTGGAGTGCCCCCATGAGCGACGCTGGCGATCTTGACCTCAATAGCCTGAACGACGAAGAACTTGTTCAACAGGTCCATGACGATCTTTATGATGGTTTGAAGGAAGAAGTCGAAACCGCTGTTCACATTCTGCTCGGTCGCGGCTGGACTCCTTACAAAACCTTGACCGAAGCCCTCGTGGAAGGCATGCGCATCGTCGGTATCGACTTCCGAGATGGTATTCTTTTTGTGCCGGAAGTGTTGCTCGCCGCCAATTCAATGAAAGCCGGCATGGCCATCCTGCGTCCACTGCTGATTGCCACCGGCGCACCGCGCTTGGGCAAAATGGTCATCGGCACCGTGAAAGGGGACATTCACGATATCGGCAAAAATCTTGTAGGCATGATGATGGAAGGGGCCGGCTTCGAAGTCATCGACCTTGGTATCAACAACCCCGTCGAAAAATACCTGGCGGCCATTGATGAACATGGACCGGACATTCTGGGCATGTCAGCCCTGCTGACAACCACCATGCCCTACATGAAGGTCGTCATCGATACCATGAAGGAAAAAGGCATTCGTGATGACTACGTGGTGCTGGTCGGCGGAGCACCTTTGAACGAAGAATTCGCCAAGGCAGTGGGTGCTGATGCCTATTGCCGCGATGCCGCTGTGGCCGTGGAAACGGCCAAGGAATTCATGGCTCGGCGACACAACCTGCAACGCGCCCTGTGAAAAAAAACGCGCCCACCCGGAGGCGAACGCGTCATTGCATTCAATTCGGCAGCAGGTGCTGCCTGCCAGTTCATTAGACTGGGGGAGCCGAAATCGCGGTGCCCAGGTTCGTGAACTTGTTCACGATGGCACGTGTGATGAAAGGCATTGCAGTGATGAGCGCAAGGCCCATGGCAGCAGCAATCAGGCCGTATTCAATGGCGGTAGCGCCCGATTCGTCTTTGAGAAACTTGTTCATTTGAAATACTCCAGAGTTGATTAACAGCACCGCTCACGTGACTTGCAGCACCTTGCAGCCTGTCTGTGAACTTGAGGTCAATCTGCCATTGCCGTTTTAAGGTTGGCTGAATCCCACAGTTTCAATTTTATCCATTGCGCTTTTGAGGCGGAAAACTTGACCCAGATAGTCTTTATATTTGATGGCTGGTTAACGCTCATCAGCACAAAAAAACGCGCCCACCCTTGAAGGTGGACGCGTTTGTAAAAATCAGCACGCAGCGAAAGCTGCCGCTGCGTGGTTCAGACCGGTGGAGCCGAAATGGCAGAACCAAGGTTCGTGAACTTGTTCACGATGGCACGTGTGATGAAAGGCATCGCGGTAATCAGGGCAAGGCCCATGGCAGCAGCAATCAGGCCATATTCAATGGCAGTTGCGCCCGATTCGTCTTTGAGAAACTTGTTCATGTGAAAACTCCAGTTTTACTAACAGCACCGTCCATGAGACCAGCAGCACCATGCGGCTTGTCGCTAGAACTTGCAGATACTGTGACAGACGGGGCTTAAAAGGGCCTGAATGCGATGCTTACATTTTTACACAGTTGCAAGGTTTGACAACTGAATCGCGAGCATTGGCTGTCTCGCGCAATATGCGGTTAATTCTTTCGAAACAGCATTCGGAATGCAAAACGCGCCCACCCTTCTGAGGTGGACGCGCTAGCTGAAGTTGACTGACGGTCTGAACCGTCTGCAAGTGGCTCAGACTGGGGGAGCCGAAATCGCGGTGCCGAGGTTGGTGAACTTGTTGACGATGGCACGTGTGATGAAAGGCATTGCAGTAATGAGGGCCAGGCCCATGGCAGCGGCGATCAGACCATATTCAATGGCGGTTGCGCCCGATTCGTCTTTGAGAAACTTGTTCATGTGAAAACTCCAGTTTTACTGACAGCACTTGCTCACTTCAAACTGGGGCATCAGACCCTTCGCCTTGTGAACGTGACACGAAAGTAACCTCCACAAATTAACGATGACTGAAAAATATATCTTGGGTTTTGAGCAACCTGCCAAAACTGGCAATCCCCGTGAAGTGTGGTAAAGAATTAGATAATGTGGAAGCACCTATGAACGTTGAAATCAAACCATCGGACACCTTCAGCATCAGTCAAGCCTCCGCATCTGTGCTGCTGATTGCCTGCGGTGCCCTGGCACGCGAGATTGTGGATGTGATCGAACGTAACAAATGGCATGCCATGGATATTCAATGCCTGCCCGCCAAATGGCACAACACGCCACAATTCATCGTGCCCGGCGTGCGCGAGAAAATCCGCAGCGCAAGGGCGCATTATGCAAATATCTACGTGCTTTACGGTGACTGCGGCACCGGTGGTCAGCTTGATGCCATGCTGGCGGAAGAGGGTATTGAACGCATCGACGGCCCGCACTGCTATGCGTTCTATTCCGGCAATACGGCATTTGCTGAAACTGCGGAAGACGAAGTCACAGCCTTTTATCTGACCGACTACTTGGCCCGTCACTTTGACAAGCTCATCTGGGAAGGCCTGGGACTCGACCGTCATCCGGAACTGCTGCCGCTGTACTTCGGCAATTACACCAAGATCGTATTCCTGGCCCAGACTGACGATGTGTCTTTGCGCGACAAGGCAAAAGCTGCCGCCGATAAATTGGGTCTCGCTTACGAATACCGCTTCACAGGCTACGGCGAACTTGAAAGCGAAATGGCAAAACGCGCCTGACTTCACTGCGGCTTCTGGTAGCTTCCGTCGAGGATCTCATAATAGTCACCCTTGTCGGCGCAATAGATGTGACCTTCCATCTTGAGCTCCGTTGCACCATTGATGCAGCCTGCGGTGATTGACGTGTAGCTGAGACCATCGCCTTTCCAGAACAACAGCGACCCGCAAGTTTTGCAAAAACCACGGCCTGCTGCGTCACTGGCTCGATACCAGGCGAGTGAATCTTGCGCGGTGAACTGGAGATCAGCATCATCGCACGCTGTAAACGCACCGAAATGACCCGACTGTTTTCGGCATTGCGAACAATGGCACCCCACCACGGGCCGAAGCGGTCCAGTGATTTCAAACGTCACGCCGCCGCACAGGCACGAACCTGTTTTCATTTCGCAAATTCCTCGCTCAATGTGGCAATGTGCAACGGGCCTATGCCGCAACACCCGCCAAAGATGTTGACGCCATCCTTTTGCCACTGCTTTACATGAGCCACCAGATCATCGGCCGTAATTTCAGTGAATACCCAATCCGGCGATTTGAAATAGCCACTTTCAGGATAAGCGCCAACGGGTCCCGCCCAACAGCGCTTCAGAATCTTGACCGCATCTCCGGTGTCTTCGGGCGACGTGTGCATCACACACATCACTGCGGGTTTCAACGCCGCCAGCCGTGGTGCAAAATCCTGCAAGACCGCATCCTGCCGCCCAAACCCCACCAGCACATCATCGTCGCGCCGCTCCACCGAAATGCCAATCCACACAGGCAAGCCGGTCTCAAGTGCTGCCTCACAGGCCCATTGCGAATAGTCACTGTCGCGCATCATTTCCATCATGATGAAATCAACGCCACAGGCCCTGAGGTTGTTGGCCTTGCGACGGAACAGCTTTTTCGCATCACCCTCGCTCCACATGATGTCGAGATTGCTACGATCCGTACCCGGATAAACCGGACGCATGGTGGACATCGAACCAGCTACTGAAACGTCCTTGTCTTCTGCTGCCGCAAGCGCTGCCGAAACGGCCAGCGCATCCAAACGGATCACATCATCATCCCTGCCATAGGCATTGAACGACAAGGCACTTGTGGCAAAGGTATTCGCGGTGATCACCTCAGCCCCCGCACGGATATAACTTTCATGCACCTCGCGCACCACATCAAGATGCGTGCCGTTGGCATCGGCACACCAGGTGTCGCCATGCATGGGCACACCGCGCTTTTGAATGTCAGTGCCCGTGCCGCCATCAAGAATGATGACATCGCCAAGCAAAAGCTTTTCGCGGATAAATTCGTAACTCATGTCATCCTCGCCCGCTGAAACGCCCGCATATGAAATTGTATTTGCCTCGGATGATAAACGTATTCCCGCCCGACTGGACAAGCCAGCCGCGCCTTGCATCCCTCGCTCATGCAATCCTCTCCGGCGTCAGATAGAATATGCTGCCCGCAAGAGGCAACATCGTAACGCACACCGTCAAATGCCGAAACCGGGCAGGCGGCAAGACAGGGCTTTCCTGCACAACTCTCACACGGATGCGCGCCCGCCGAATTGCGCGGCAAATCAAACGCCACGGGAAACAACAGCGCTGCTCGATACGCATGCCACAAGCCAAATTGCCGATGAATATTCAAACCCAAAGGCGACACATGCCCAGCCCCGGCTTTTCGAGCCCATGTCAGAAACGGCTGGTGTGGCACATCAAACGGATAAACCGCCGTCGCGCCC
>JANNNG010000075.1:0-2870 GCA_031398425.1 Hyphomicrobiales bacterium
AATCGCGCACGCTGTTCCGGCGTCACGGGAAGCGCCTTCAGGTCGCTCCACAGCAGCGGCGTCTGACCTTCCAGCAAATGAATGGCGGCCACACTGTCATCAAGGCTGAGGCCGTTGGGATAGGTTGCCAGATAATCGTCAGGATAGTTGTGCTTGAGATAGATAGACGGCATCAGCCCTGTGCGGCTCACTGTATATTTGGAGTGGGTGAAGGCATACATCATCGATGTGACGCCATAGTTCCTGCGCACGTAATCTTCGAGTTTGCCCCACAGCGCGTCCTCACCGTCACTGGCATGGAACAGGGTTTCCGTGGGTTCAGGCACGAGGGCAAAACGCTTCTGGTTCATGAGTGCGCTGTTAACACAGATTGAGCAGCACTCCACCCCTCCGTTCACGGCGACTGTAGACAGCTAAAGTGTTCATCCTTGTGGCTTTCAGAGGCGGTCAGGTTCTGCTATGCTGTTTTCCGTCATGACAGAGCTTTCCGAACGCAAGGCTGATGCTCGCAAGCACGCGTCAAAGGCCCGCAATGCAGCCCACGATCTCTATCAGGAACGCGCTCCGTTGCAATTGGCTGCACTGGCCTTTCCCGTGCAGCAGATCGCCGGGAAGTCCACTGTTTCGGCGTTCTTCCCCTACAAAAGCGAGATCGACACGCGGCTGTTGTTGGGAAAGCTGGCCGGAGAAGGGTGGACGACATGCCTGCCGGTTGTAGTCGCGCTGCGTGAACCGCTGGTGTTCCGGCGTTGGTTGCCGGGCGAGCCGACCATTCCAGGCGTGTGGGATATTCCCCGACCCACATGTGAGGCGCCGGAAGTTGAACCTGATGTGTTGCTGGTGCCGCTGATGGCGTTTGATCGCCGTGGCTATCGCTTGGGATATGGTGGTGGTTTTTACGACCGCACACTGGCGCTGCTGCGGGCGAAGAAAACAATCACCGCCATCGGCGTTGCCTATTCTGCGCAGGAAGTTGACTCTGTTCCGCGTGACAGCCATGACCAGCCCCTGGATTTTGTCATGACCGAAAAAGGTGTCTTTGCGTGCGGCTGATGTTTTTGGGCGACGTGGTGGGAAAGGCGGGCCGCGAGGCCGTGTTGTATCATCTGCCGATTTTGCGCGAACAGCTGAAGCCCGACGTGGTCGTGGTGAATGGCGAGAATGCGGCGCACGGCTTTGGCATCACCGAAGAGATTTACCTGAAATTGAGAGAAGCAGGGGTCGATGTGGTCACGCTTGGCAACCATTCGTTTGACCAGCGCGAAGCTCTCATTTTCATCGCCCGTGAAGACCGCATGATCCGCCCGATCAACTGGCCTCAAGGTTGCCCTGGTGCCGGGTCCACGATGGTTGACACCGTTGCTGGTTGTCGTGTGCTGGTGATCAATGCCATGGGCCGTGTGATGGTCGAGCCGATGCTGGATGATCCATTTCCTGCCGTGGACCGCGCCCTTCAGTCTTGCAAGCTGGGTCGCGACTGCGACGCCATCATCCTGGATTTTCACGCCGAGGCGTCTTCAGAAAAGATGGCCATGGGGCATTTCTGCGATGGTCGCGCCAGTCTGGTGGTAGGCACCCATACGCATACGCCGACGGCGGATCATCATGTGCTGAAAGGTGGCACGGCCTATCAGACCGATGCTGGCATGTGTGGTGACTATGACTCGGTGATCGGCATGGACAAGGCGGAGCCATTGCAGCGGTTTTTGCGGAAGTTGCCGATCGAGCGAATGAAGCCTGCAGAAGGCGAGGCGACAGTGTGCGGTCTGATTGTTGAGACGGATGATATTTCGGGATTGGCCAGGCGTGTGGCACCCATACGCGCGGGTGGTTTATTAGCTGCGACTGAATTTGATGGATGGTAACGGGAGATTGGTGATGAATCTTGGTATTTCACATATCGCACACTGGGCCTTGAAGGTGCATGATCTCGAGCGCTCGCTTGCATTTTATCGCGACACGCTGGGTTTTGCCGAAATGATGCGGATCAATCATGATGATGGCCAGCTGATGCTGGTTTATCTGCGCGTCACCGATACGCAATATGTCGAACTGTTTCCGCGTGGGGCGGGCAGTGTTGCCCCGGATGAGGACACCACGTCCATGCATCATGTCTGCTTGCAGGTAGACAATATGGCAAACACGGTTGCGACGCTGGAAAAAATTGGGGTGCCACTGTTTCGTGGCGCAAAATTGGGCCTTGATGGCAACAATCAATGCTGGATCAAGGACCCCGACGGCAACCGCATCGAGTTCATGCAAATGCTGCCGGGCAATATGCAGGATGCGGCAATTGCGCGGCTGAACGCGTGAGTTTTACGTGTGCCGCATGAATTCCGGCAGTGGAATGGCATATTGCGTCTCGGCGGCTTCTTTCAGGCGATGAACCATGCGCGTTCCCCGGGCAAGGCGGGCCTTGGCTTCGGCGGCTTCGTGACGGAGAACTGCGAGACTGGCAGCTTCATATTCTACAGCGGCCTTGCCGCTGTTGTCGGTCAAGGTGGCAATGGCTGCAAACAAACGTCCCTGCGGTGCGGCTTCTGCCAATGATCTGACCTTCCTGAGGGCAGCAGCCCCGGCAATGCCGACGGCTTCGCCATCAAATGAAAAATTCTCGATCCCCGGCTTCAAGGCAATGGCCATCACACGCAAACTCCACACACAAACGCAAAAACACTGGAGTGCATGGTGAAGGAACAGGTTTAATGCCGGGTTAAGCGGAAGGTTGCGTGGCGCATGGCGGCCCGGCTATATGCGGCAACGATTGATCAAGGACACGTTATGGCCGGCCATTCACAATACAAGAACATCATGTTCCGCAAGGGCAAGCAGGACAAGATGCGGTCCAAGATATTCTCGAAACTGGCGCG
>JANNNG010000097.1:0-1861 GCA_031398425.1 Hyphomicrobiales bacterium
GACAGCCGCAGCCAAAGTCACACCATCACCGGCAGCGCTCAGCAGAGACAGCAAGTGGGCACGGCGACCAGACAGCGAAGCCTTCTCCGCATCAAGCCGCTGAATGCGCGAGCGGTGTTCGCCAATCGCCCGCTCCATCGCTCCGCGCTGGGCAGAGAGTTGCGAGAGTTGATGGGAGGCTTCATCAGCCGCTTCCTGCGCCCGCGCCAAAGCCTGTGCTGCCTCCTGAACGGCCGCAGCCGCTTCTGCCCGCACTTCCTGGTCATCATGAGCCGAGGCCAATAATGACTCCTGTTCCGATTTCAGCCGAGCAATTACGCCATCTGTATCGGCCAGAAGTCCCTCTTCGCGCGCCACGTCGGCATTGGCCTGCTGGCGGCGCTGCTTCAATTCCGCAATGCGGCCCTCAATGCGTTTTTCTTCTTCATCCAGCGCAGCGCGTTCCAGTGTCAGGCGTTGCAAAACCGCAGCGCGCACGGTTTCCTGTTCGCGCAATCCCGGTAAAGTTTCACCCAGTTCATCCCGCGCCCGCAGTTTCTCCGATGCTGAACGCGTGTGTTCGGCCAGCACCCGGGTGGCTTCATCCAGTGCGGTGGCGTCGCGCGTGGCATCCGCAGTTGCATCGCGCCACGCCACGAACAACCCGGCCGCTTCCAGCTTGCGAATTTCCGCTGAAACAATCTTGTATTTCTGCGCTTGCCTGGCCTGGCGCCTTAGACTGTTAAGCTGACTTTCCAACTGTGCCATCACGTCGTCAATGCGCGAGAGATTGAGCTCGGCTGCCTTCAGTTTCAACTCCGCATCGTGTCTTCGCGTGTGCAGCCCTGTGATGCCCGCTGCTTCTTCCAGTATCAAACGCCGCGCCTGGGGTTTGGCATTGATGATTTCGGCAATCTGCCCTTGTCGCACCAGAGATGGCGAACGCGAGCCCGTGGAGGCATCGGCAAACAACAGCTGTACATCCTTGGCGCGGACTTCCCTGCCATTGACCCGGTAGGTTGACCCTGCATCTCTGACGATTGCACGACTGATTTCAAGATGTTCGCTGTCGTTGAATTGCGCCGGTGCCGTGCGGTCATCATTGGCCATAGTGACCATGACTTCCGCCATGTTGCGTGACGGTCGGGCGGAGGTGCCGGAGAAAATCACATCCTCCATGCCGGAGCCACGCATGTTCTTGTATGAATTTTCACCCATCACCCAGCGCAGGGCTTCGAGCAGGTTCGATTTGCCACACCCGTTCGGTCCCACAATGCCGGTCAATCCCGGTTGAATGTGTAGCTCCGTCGGCTCAACGAAAGACTTGAATCCCGTCAGTCGCAGCGTATCAAATTTCATCAGCCCCACCCAACCTGGTTCAACTCAGCAACGGATCAATCACGGCCTTCAGGCCTTCAACGGTATATTCTCCCTTGAACTTTACACCATTGATGAAGAACGTCGGAATGCCGTCAATACCGAACGTGTCACCCTTCGTGCGAACATCGAAGATGTTCTTGGCAATGTCCTTGTTGTTGAGGCAGGCCATGTAGCTTTCTTCGGTGAAGCCCGCCTGCAAGGCAATCTTCTTCAAACCCTCAAGCGGATTCTGCACCCAGCTTTCCTGGGTCTTGAAAATCACATCGACAAGCGGAAAATACTTTTCCTTTGGCGCACAGCGCGCCACCATGAAGGCACCCACAGCCGCGTCATTGTGAGGAAATTCGCGGAAGATGAATTTCACTTTGCCCGTATCGATATAGTCCGTCTTGAATTTCGGAAACTGGTCATTGTTGAATTCCGCGCAATGCGGGCAGGAGGCCGACGCATATTCGATGACGGTGACTTTCGCATCGTCCTTGCCCAAGCTCATTTCGCCCAT